>DASUBK010000492.1:0-18148 GCA_035763305.1 Terriglobales bacterium
GTCGAGTTCGAAGAACTGCCGCGGCTGGAAGCCCAGCGAGCCGGCGATCATGTTGGTGGGAAACACCTGGATGCGGGTGTTGTAATCGCGCACCACCGCGTTGTAGTAACGGCGCGAGTTCTGGATGGCGTCCTCGATCTCGGAGAGCGAAGTCTGCAGCGAGGTGAACTGCTCGGAGGCGCGCAGCTGGGGGTAATTCTCCGCCACGGCGAAGAGGCTCTTGAGCGCCATGGTGAGCTGCCCCTCGGCGGCGGCGCGGTCGGCGGGTCCGGTCGCCTGCATGGCCATGGAGCGGTACTTGGCGATGTCCTCGAAGGTGCCTTTTTCGTGGGCGGCGTAGCCTTTCACGGTTTCCACCAGGTTGGGAATCAGGTCATGGCGGCGCTTGAGCTGGATATCGATGTCCGACCAGGCGGAGTCGGCGCGGACCTTGAGCTGGACCAGGCCGTTGTACATGGCGATGACCCAGACGATCAGCACCGCCACGATGACAAGAAGCACGATCAGAGCCATGGCGCCTCCGGGATGGAGCTAGGAAACGGGGCCATTCTACAGCAGCCATGAGCTTTGAGCTGTGAGCTGTGAGCTCTGAGCCGGAGAGTATTTGGAATATCAACCGGCGTCGTAATCGCGAGGAGGAAGCTCAAAGCTCAAGGCTCAGAGCTCAAAGCCTTCTTGACATTTCGCCTTCTATTCGCCCATACTCGGCGCGAGGAGCAAGGAAATGGCACTCACGCGGCGGCAGCGGCAGGTGTACGACTACATCGCGAGCTTCGTGCAATCGCACGGCTACTCGCCCTCGTTCGAAGAAATTGGCGCCGGCATGGGGCTGAGTTCGCTGGCGACGGTGCACAAGCACATCACCAACCTGGAGAAGAAGGGCCTGCTGCGCCGCGACTACAACCGCAGCCGCTCCATCGACGTGCTCCCGCCCAAGGGTCGCCTGAAGCAGCAGATGATGCCGCCACCATCGGCGCTGGAGTTGCCGCTGGTCGGGCGCATCGCCGCCGGCCGTCCGGTGGAAGCGCTGGAGAACCCCGCCACCATTTCGCTCGGCGACTTCACCGGATCGAAAGACGTGTACGTGCTGCAAGTCACCGGCGAATCCATGCAGGACGAACATATCGTGGACGGGGATTATGTTTTGGTGGAGAAGACCAACACCGCGCGCGAAGGGGAAATCGTGGTGGCGCTGGTGGAAGGAACGGACGCGACCCTGAAGCGCTTCTACAAAGAAGGCGAGCGGGTGCGGTTGCAGCCGTCGAATGCGGCGATGCAGCCCATCATGGTTCCGGCGGCAGCAGTGCAGATCCAGGGGAGAGTGATCGGGGTGCTGCGGAAATATTGATGGGTGTGGCACAGCCGTCCTGGCTGTGAGGGAGAAACCCCGTAAAGCCTCAATTCCCGCAGGCGAGGGCGCCCTTCGACAAGCTCAGGGCAGGCTCTGCGGCTAACGCAATTTCTGCTAGTCGGTGAGCAGCCCACCGATCAGGTCGGTGATCTTATGGACGCGGTTTTCCAGGCACCAGCTCTCCAGCGCGTCCACGATCTTCTCCGTCGCGCACGGATCCCAAAAACTCGCGGTGCCGATTTCCACCGCCGCGGCGCCGGCGAGCAGGAACTCCACCACATCCTCGGCAGTCGAGATGCCGCCGACGCCGATGACGGGGATGTTTACCGCGTGCGACGCCTCGTACACCATGCGCAACGCGATCGGCTTGATGGCCGGCCCGGAGAGCCCGCCGGTAACGGTCGAGATGCGCGGCTTGCGAGTGTGGGCGTCAATGGCCATGCCGACAAAAGTGTTGATCAGCGAGAGCGCGTCAGCGCCGGCGTTCTCGGCCGCCCGCGCCATCTGCGCGATGCTGGTCACGTTGGGCGACAGCTTCACGATGAGCGGCCGGCGCGAAATCGGCTTCACCGTGCCCACCACTTCTTCCAGCAGCATCGGATCGCAACCAATCACCATGCCACCGTGCCGCGTGTTGGGACAGGAGACGTTCAACTCGTAGGCGGCGATTCCCTCGCCCTCGTTGAGAATGCGGACGGTGTCGCGGTAGTCCTCGCGCGAGTTGCCGAAAACGTTGGCGATGACCACCAGGTCCTTGCGCTTGTTGAGGTGCGGCAGCTTCTCCTCGAGGAAAGCGCGCGCGCCGATGTTCTGCAGGCCGATGGAGTTCAGCATGCCGGCGGCGGTTTCGAAGAGCCGCGGCGCGGCATTGCCGGGCATGGGCTCACGCGAGAGCCCCTTCACCACGAAGCCGCCCAGCTTGTTGAGGGCGACGATGTCTTCGAACTCGACCCCGTAGCCGAAGGTGCCGCTGGCGGCAATCACCGGGTTCTTCAGCTGAATGCCGGAGAAGGCGACGCTTAGGTCGGGAGGGCCCTTGCGCCCGCGGGCCGGAGTTTGCGAAGCCGGCGTCATTGCGCGGCGCCCTGGGCGCGGCTGAGCGCTTCGGTCAGCACGCGTCCGGCGGCGCGGCTGGGCGCGTTGATGCCCAGCAACGAGGAAAACGTCTTCACCATGTCAATCGGTTGCGCCTGCTGGCGGTAAACGCCGGGCTGGAAGGGCACGCCGTAGAGCGCAAGAGGAACGTGCGTGTCGTAGAAGTAGGGCGAGCCGTGCGTGGTCCCGGTGGCGTTTCCCCAGGGGAAGGTGAAGGGCGGCGGAACCGCGACGACATACCACCCGCCGTAGTTCGAATAGCTGTGCAGCCACTGCCGGCCGGAGGCGTCGTTGGGGACCTCGCCCGCGGCCAGTTGCGACTTGGTCATGTAGCGCACGATGCCGAGCTGCAGCAGGGTTTGCCCTACGAGGCGCTCGGCGTCGGCTTCCTTCATGTTCCCGAAGGCCTCCGGCGCCAGAAAGACGTGATCGCCGTCGCGGCCGGCGATGAAATTGCCGCTATGGCCGGCGGCCTTGGCGAGCGCGGCATTCAGGTCGCTCTGGAATTTGGCCTGGTTCCAGATTTCCGCCGGAAAACGAAATTTCTTCGCGTACACCGGCGCGGGCGAGACGCCGTGATCGGCGGAGAGTCCCAGCCAAACGTTGGCCAGCCCGTAGCGCTGCGCCAGGAAAGAGAAGAATTCCGCCAGCTGCCGGTCCATGGCTTGCGTCATGGCGACCATCTTGGGGTCGTCAGGTCCGACGGCGTGGCCGAGAATGTCGTTGGCGGAGAGGCTGATGACCAGCAGGTCGGTGGCGCCGCTCTCGCCCAGCTTCTCCTGCGTGATCAACTCGCGCGCGAACTCGAGTTCGTAGTCGTTGGCGAAGGGCGTCGCGCCGATCACGCCGTAGAAGCTCGCCTGCCCGCCCGCAGGTCGGGTGGTGCGCGCCAGCACCTGCCCGCTCTCATCCTTCCATTCCTGGTTCCAGTACTTGTCGGCGGAGTGCGCGGCGTTCCTCTGCGCCACCCAGGAGGGCAGCTGCGACATGTAGTAGGTCGAAGTGACCCAGTCCCCGGAGCGGGGCTCGATCCAGAAGGCGCCGTCGGCGGAATAGCCGCCGGGCAGCACCGCGGAGCGATCCTTCAGCGACACGGTGAAGACGCGCGATTTGCCGCCGGTCGCCAGCTTCATCTCGTCGCCCAGAGTGTCGCTGAGCAGGTTATGGGGCGAGGCGCCAACGCCTTCGCCGCCGACCAGCTTGGTGCTGTCGTCGAAGACGGAGGTCACCATGCGATGACGCTGCGCGTCCCACCACTCGTTGTCGGCGATGCCGTGGCCGTCGGAGTAAGCGCCGGTCAGCAGGGTGGAATGACCGGGGGCGGTTTCGGTGTTGGCGTAATCGTAGTTGCAGTTGGTGAACCAGGCGCCGCGGTCGGTGAAGAGGCGGAATCCGCCTTCCCCGAACTGCGCGCGGCCACGCTCCAGCAGGTCGGCGCGGTACTGGTCGATCACGATGATGACGATGAGCTTAGGCTGCGCGGTGTAGACGGAGGCGAAGCAAGCTGTAGCCAGCAGAACGCACGCCAGCAGGACCGCGACGGAACGTAACGGGCGAGGGGACATGGCGGGCCTAGTGTAAATCAGCAGCCGCCGCGCGTACGTTGTCCGCGAAGGAACGCCGGGCGGTAACAAGGTTTGGTACGATGGCGGACAAATTCCCCATGGGCCCTCAATCCCACAGGAGGTGGCAGTGAACAGGTGTTTCGGGATCGTATTGGTGTGCCTGGCGGCCAGCATCGCGGCGGCGGGGCAGAATGCCTCGAGTTCTCCGGGCAAGAACAGCAACCAGCAGCTGGTGGCGCGCGGCAAATACCTGGTGGAGAACGTGGGCACCTGCCAGGACTGCCACACGCAACGCAACCAGCAGGGCGAGTACGTGCGCGAGAAGTGGCTGCAGGGATCGCCATTGTTTTTCAAGCCCACGGTGACGATTCCCGGCTGGGCGGAGAAATCGCCGAATATCGCCGGGCTGCCCGGTTGGACCGACGAGCAAGCCATAAAATTTTTCATGACGGGGCTGGCGTACAACGGCCTGCCCGCCGGGCCGCCGATGCCGCAGTACCGCTTCAACCGCGCGGATGCGACCGCCATCGTGGCGTACCTGCGATCGCTGAAGGCGGCGCCGGGAGCGACGCTGAAGTCGGCCAACTCGCCGCAGAGGGAAAAGAAGCCCGCGCCCAAAAAGGCGAAGGTCATGGAGTAGAGGAGCAAGCTCCTCCGGCGGCGCGCTGCGGCGCGCCGTTTTCGTTGCCGGCCGCACCGCGAGTGACCGCAGAGCGGCGCCTGCGGTACAGTAAAGGTTTCTATGCTCGATCTGAATTTCGTCCGCGACAATCTGGGCAAGGTGGAAACGGCGCTGCGCAACCGGCAGATGGACCCGGCGGTGGTGCTGAAGGACTTCCGCGCCGCCGACGAGGAGCGCCGCCGTCACATCGGCGAATTGCAGGCGGCGCAGGAGCGGCGCAACGAGTTCACCAAAAAAATTGGCCCGCTCAAGCAGGCGGAGAAGCAGGGCAAGCTCTCGCCCGAGCAGGCAGACGAACTGCAGAAGATGAGCGCCGGCATGGCGGAGCTGAAGACGCGCATCCCCGAACTGGAACAGCGCGTAGCGGCGGTGGACGCGAAATTTGCCGACATTCTCAAGGGCATCCCCAACGTGCCGCACGACTCGGTGCCGGTGGGCGCGGGAGCGGACGATAACGTCGAGGTGCGGCGCTGGGGACAGCCGCCGAAGTTCGACTTCACCCCCAAGCCGCACTGGGAGATTGGCGAGCAGTTGGGCATTCTCGACCTGGACCGGGCGGCGAAGATCACCGGAGCGCGCTTCGCAGTGTACTGGGAACTGGGCGCGCGCATGGAGCGGGCGCTGGCCAACTTCATGCTCGACCTGCACACCCGCGAACACGGCTACACCGAAGTCCTGCCGCCGTTCCTGGTGAATGCGGATTCGCTCTACGGCACCGGCAACCTGCCCAAGTTCGAGGCCGACCTGTTCAAGGTGCCGCACGGGGAGAAGAACCTGTACCTCATCCCCACCGCCGAAGTTCCGGTCACCAATCTCTACCGCGACGAGGTGCTGGAGGCGGCGAAGCTGCCGGTTCTGCTGACCGCGTGGACGCCGTGCTTCCGCAGCGAGGCCGGCTCCTACGGCAAGGACGTGCGCGGCATCATCCGCCAGCACCAGTTCCAAAAGGTGGAGCTGGTTAAATTCGCGCGGCCGGAAACTTCCTACGACGAACTGGAAAAGCTCACCGCCAACGCGGAGGAGGTCCTGCGCCGACTGGGACTGCATTATCGCGTAGTGACGCTCAGCACCGGCGACATGGGATTCAGTTCCGCCAAGACCTACGACATCGAGGTGTGGCTGCCGGGACAGCAGTTGTTTCGCGAGATTTCCTCCTGCTCCAACTTCGAGGCTTTCCAGGCGCGGCGGGCCAACATCCGCTTCAAGCCCGAGGGGAAGAACCGTACCGAACTGGTGCACACGCTCAACGGCAGCGCCCTCGCCGTGGGGAGAACATGGCTCGCCATTCTGGAAAACTACCAGCAGGCGGACGGCAGCGTGGTGATTCCCGAGGCGCTGCGGCCGTACATGGGCACGGACCGCATCGTGCGGCGGAACGGATGATTGGGTGATTTGGTGATGGAGTGATTTGGTGATTGAATTGACGATTGGCTGATGTGGTGATTGGGTGATTGGTCCAGCTGCTGACGTCAGGCCAATCACCAAATTACCCAATCACCCAATCACCCAATGGTTTATCCGCTACACTAACCGAGACAGGATGTCGAAAATCTGGAACACAATCCGCGGCTACGTCTGGTGGACCCACCCGCGCGGCGGCGTGCACTACGATGTCATGGTCTCGCTCATCCTCCTGTTCATCTTCCTTACCCCGCGCTGGATCAACTTCAAAGACAAACCGATCGAGCCGAGCGCGCATCCCACCGGAGTCGTCGTTCTTCCCGAAGGCAACCAGGGCTTCCTGTACGAGGTGGACGCGCGCGCGGTGAAGGGGCAGGACGATGCGGCCATTCGCGAGGACCTGCTGAAAGTGATCGAGCCCATCGCCGGCGAGGTGGAGATCACCCGCTACGACATCGTTCGCGACAGCGGGGGCCGGCCGGCGCAGTACCGGGTCCACGTGCAGCGTTAGCGGGCTTGGCGAGCGGCATTCTTAATACCTCCGGATCAGAGGCAAACCAGCGAAACCCGGGTTTAATCCTATAGGTGCTGCTGCCGTGGGCGAGGCAGGCAGGAAAGTGTGGGTATGAAGAAAGCTTCGATTGCAATCGCGTGCGTGCTGGCGCTGGCCCTCTCGATGAGCGCGCAGTCCCCGGCCGGAGGCGGCGCCTCGCTGCAGGACGCGCTGAAGTCCATGGACCGCGCCGCCGCCGGCTTCAAGACGGCGCAGGCCGACACCGAGGCCGACCAGTACTCCAAGATCGTCAACGAGACCGACGTGCAGAAGGGCACCATCTACTTCCGCCGCTCGGGCAAGGACATCGAGATCGCGCTCGATATCACCCAACCGGACCAGAAGTACGTCGTCGTCAGCGGCGGCAAGGTGGACATGTACCAGCCCAAGATCGACCAGGTCACCGAGTACAACGCCGGCAAGAACAAGTCGGACGTGGAGAGCTTCATGGTGCTGGGCTTCGGCGGCAGCGGCCAGGAGCTGCAGAAGTCGTTCGAGGTGAAATTCGCCGGCAACGAGAACGTGGGCGGAGTGAATACAGCCAAGTTGGAGCTGACGCCTAAGGCGGTCAAGGTGCGCAACATGTTCAACCTGATCACCCTGTGGATCGATCCGGCGCGCGGCGTCTCGGTGCAGCAGAGGTTCGACGAACCTTCGGGCGACTACCGCCTCACCAAGTACAGCAACATCAAGATCAACGAAAACCTGAATTCCAGCGTGTTCAAGCTCAAAACCACCGGGAAGACGAAGTGGGTGAGGCCGCAGTAAAGCGGCGCGATCCTCGCCGTGCCAAATCAGGCTCGGGCGTGAATTGGCAGAGAATTTCCAGTGGGAATGGGACAGGGGCAGGGCTATACTGCGAAAACGCTTCCGCGCAAGGCAACGGAGGCATGGCTCGCCGGCGTCTTAGCTGACTTCAACCCAACGCCGACTTCTCAGTCGTAACCACAGGAATCCCATGGCCAAGGTTTTCACCATTCCGGTTCTGCCCGACCCCAAGCGCCGTCCCCGCGAGCGCACCTCCGATCGCAAGTACGTGGAGGGGCAGCGCCTGCTGGTGGAGGCGATGAAATATCTCGCCAAGCAGGATCCGCAGCGGAACCGCCCCGCCATCGAACTGCTGTTCGATCACTTCCGGAGCCAGTTCCGCGTCAGCGACGCCGCCTCCATGCTGCAGGCGCCGGCGGAGTAGGCGCGGAAGATTTCAGATTGAAGATTTCAGATTGAAGATTGCCCAGGCACAAGAATTGAATATTGAAAAATGAATAAATGAATATTGAATATTGGCCGTGATCTCGAAGGACCGTCGCGGCCAATATTCAATATTCATATTCATTTTTCAATTCCTTCCTCCGCGCCCCCCGTTCCTCCGCGTTGGGTTTCTCTCAATCGCTTGGAGCGCTGTCATTTCTGGAACGCGCCAGGCCCACAGCGCCGATGGCCATGATCACCGGGTAGCATTCCAGCACGTAGCGCGGCTCCGGCATGGTGGTGTAGGCGACAAACAGGGTGCGGAAGATCGCGAATCCCAGCAGCAACCCCAGATAGCGCGGGCGCGGCGTGCCGGCGATCCCCACTACCGCGACTACTGCATACAAAATTCCGATTCCGGCGAAGAGGAGCGCCCACGTGTTCTCCTCCGGATCGTCGAACCACCACCAGTGCGGGGTGATGGGCAGCATCTCGGTGCGGGGACGCAGCCACATGTCCAGCGCGCGTCCCAGCGGCAGCAGCAGGTAGAACTGCAGCGGGTGGCGCCGCACGCGCTCGGCGGCGATCTCCGCGAACTGCCGGTCGAGGTCGGGGGTGAGGGTGAGGTGCTGGTTGTAGGCGGCGAAGAGCGCGGCCACTTGCTGGCGCTGCTGCTCGCCGTCGTAGGCGCGCGCCGGGACCAGGGATACGTCCATCGGATCGCCATCGGGACGCCAGGCGATGTCCTCGACCGAAGCGTAGTCCACCAGCCAGGTACGCTCCCAGCGATCGAATCCGTGGGCGACGAATTCGCCCGGGCTGTTGGCGGCGAAGGGCACCAGCGGTTGGAATACGTGGAAGGTGCGCCAGTTGCGCGCAGCCCAGGGCGCCAGGGGAAGAAGACTGGCAAGGCCGAGAACGACCAGCGCACGGACGTTTTGAAGAACGACAGGCGAGGGCGCCTGCCGCCACGGAAGCAGGGTTCGAGCTACCAGCGCGGCGCCGATGACGACCAGCAGCATGCCGCCGTCGGGACGCAGCAGGATGGAGGCGGCGATGGCGAGGCCGCAGTAGGTCCAGGCGCGCGAGGGCGCGCGCGCTCCATTATCGAAGGCAGCGAGGGCGAGATCGAGGGCCAGGGCAGCGAAGAAGATCGCGAATGTCTCCGTCAGCGCCACCGCGGCGTAATTGGCAAGAAAGGGACACAGAGCGGTGAGGGCGAAGGCGATCAGTGCGGCTCGGGTCTGTGTGGCACGGGTCTCTGACCCGTGCCACACGTTTCCTGGCCACACAATCACCCTGCGCGCCAGGTCGGCGGTCACGAAACAGGTGCCCAGGTCCACCAGCACCTGCAGAAACAGCACCGGTCCGTAATGGTCTACGCCGAACAGGCGGAAGATGGCCGCCAGAATCGCCGGGTAGCCGGGCAAGCGGATGAGCGTCGGGTCGGGCCCCGCGGCGCCGCTGAGGCCGTAGACGTGGTGCAGCAGCCAGTTCTTGGCGATATCGCCGTAGATGAACGAGTCGGGAGTCAGGAATGGGAAGCGCAGGACGAAGAACAGGCGCAGCACCAGTCCCGCCGCGGCGAAGAGCGCGAAGTACCGCCAGGAAAGTTCCGGACGCTTTTTAGTGGTATTCTGCATCCAATAGCTGACACTCTCCTACAACCTGCATTATCGCCGTAAATAACGGCCAGGGCGCACCTTAGGCGCGGGCGAGCGGCAAAGCACCATGTCCAAGCCGGTTTTCTATGATCCGCAACGCAAGCGCTGGAAGCGCCTGCGCCGCATTGTTGACGTAGTCGGGCTGACCGTCACCATCGTTGTCGTCTTCTTCGTCTGGACCGTTCTCCGCCCCGCCGACATGAGCAGCCTGCTGCTGCCGGAGCAGAAGAGGCCCTATCGCGCGCTGAAAGAAAAAGAGCGCCGCCACCCGCGGCCGCGCCCGGTGTCGCGCAAACTGAAAGCCAAGCCGACGCAGTTGCCGCTGAACTCCGAGGTCGGCATTCGGGCCGCGTTCTACGTCACCTGGTCTCCGGACAGCTTCGCCTCGCTGCGCGAGTACGTGCACCAGATCGACATTCTCTATCCCGAGTGGATTCACGTCCTGGGCGCGGACGGCAAGCTGCAGGGCATCGATCCCAATAACAAGCTGTTCGACGTGCTGGCGCCCGACGGCGCAGTGCACACCGTCGACACGCAGGTCATGCCGTTTCTCAAGCAGGAGAACGCGGAAACCGAAGTCCTGCCGCTGGTCAACAATTTCGATCCCACCACCAACCTCTGGAAGGCCGACATCGCCGGGTTTATGAATTCGCCGCCAGCGCGGGCGGACTTCCGGCGGCAGATCGGCGCCTTCCTCGCCAGCGATCACTACCGCGGCATCATCCTCGATTTCGAAAGCTTCCCACGCACGGCGCAGCCGGGATTCCGGCAACTGGTCAGCGAACTCTACGACGACCTGCACGCGCGCGGCATGAAGCTGCACGTCAGCGTGCCGGTCAACGACGACGACTTCGACTACAAGTACCTGGCGGCGCACTCCGACGGCCTGGTGGTGATGAACTACGACGAGCACTTCGCCGGCGGCGATCCCGGGCCGGTGGCCTCGCAGGCGTGGTTCACCAAGAACCTCAACGACGCGCTCAAGGACATTCCCAAGAACAAGCTGATCTGCGCCATCGGCGGCTACGGCTACGACTGGGCCATTCCCAGGAAAGGCGCTCCCCAGGCGACCAGCATCTCCGCCCAGGACGCCTGGCTGGACGCGCACGACTCCGACACCACGGTGGATTACGACAGCGACTCCCTGAACCCGCACGTCGCCTTCGAAGAAGACAACGGCGTGAAGCACGAGGTGTGGTTCCTGGACGCGGCCACGGCGCTGAACGAGATGCGCGCCGCCAACCGGCTGGGCATTAATACCTTCGCGCTGTGGCGCCTGGGCTCGGAAGACCGTTCGTTGTGGGCCATCTGGGACAATCCCAGCGATGCCAATGCGCCCGGCAAATTGGCTTCGGTGCCGCCAGGCTTTTCCGTGGACATGGAGGGCGACGGCGAGATCCTGAAGATCGGCAGCGAGCCCAGCACCGGCACGCGGACGATGAGGGTCGATGCGGCGACAGGGCTGGTCACCGCCGAGAACTTCTCTGCCCTGCCTCACCCCTACGAGGTGGACGTCTATGGTCTGAAGCCGAAGCAGGTGGCCATCACCTTCGACGACGGCCCCGACCCGGCATGGACCCCGAAGATGCTGGACGTGCTGAAGGCGAAGCACGCCACTGCGACCTTCTTTCTCATCGGCGTGGAAGGGGAAAAATATCCCTCGCTGGTGCAGCGGATTTATGACGAGGGGAACGAGATCGGGAACCACACCTTCACGCATCCCGACATCAGTGCCCTGCGGCCGCGCTTCATGCAGGTGGAGCTAAACCTCACCGAGCGCTTCTTCGCCTCCAAGATCGGCGCCAAGCCGCTGCTGTTCCGCCCGCCGTATTCCATCGACCAGGAGCCCGACACCTCCGACCAGGTGCGCCCGCTGGAGATTTCCCAGGCCATGGGCTACATCACGGTCGGCGACAAAATCGATCCCAACGACTGGAAGGACAATCCGCGGCCGAGCTCCGAACAGATTGTCGCTTCGGTGATGGACCAGTTGGAGAACCCGCGGCCCAACGTCGGGCCGGGGAACATCATCCTGCTGCACGACGGCGGCGGCGATCGCAGCCGGACGGTGAAGGCGCTGCCGGTGTTGATCGATACCCTGCGTGAGAACGGGTACCAGATCGTCTCCGTGGCGCAACTGCTGGGCAAGACGCGTGCCGACGTGATGCCGCCCATCTCGCCCAATGAGCGCTGGTCGGCGCGCCTGGACAGCTTCAGCTTCTGGCTCTTCGGCCTGCTGGTGCTCAGCGGGATCCCGTTCGTCTTCTTCGTGGGCGACGCGCTGATGTCGGCGCGGCTGCTGCTGGTGGGCGCCGGCGCCATCTTCGACCGCATCCGCGGCCACGTCAGAGAGCCTCGTCGCGATCTTTACCAGCCCGATGTGGCGGTGCTGATCCCCGCTTACAACGAAGAGAAAGTAATCGTGCGCACGATCGAGGCGGTGCTGGCTTCCGACTATCCGAAGCTGCGCGTCATCGTGGTGGACGACGGTTCCAAGGACCGCACGCTTGAGCTCGCGCAGCAGGCCTACGGCAGCGATCCGCGGGTCACCATCCTGACGCACGAGAACGGCGGCAAGGCCTCGGCGCTGAATTACGGACTGGAGCACGTGACCGAGGAGCTGTTTGTCGGCATCGACGCCGATACCGTCATCGCTCCCGACGCGATCTCCTACCTGGTGCCGCACTTCCTCGATTCGCGCATTGGCGCGCTGGCCGGCAATGCCAAGGTAGGCAACCGTGTCAACCTGTGGACGCGCTGGCAGGCGCTGGAGTACGTCACCAGCCAGAACTTCGAGCGCCGCGCGCTGAACGTGTTTGGCGCGGTGAGCGTGGTGCCGGGAGCCATCGGCGCCTGGCGCACCGCGGCCGTGCGCGACGCCGGCGGCTATCACCACGACACGGTGGCCGAGGATGCCGACCTCACCATGGCCCTGCTGAAGGCGGGCTACCGCGTCGAGTACGAGGACCGCGCGCTGGCCTTTACCGAGGCGCCGGTCAACGCCAACGGCCTGATGCGCCAGCGCTTCCGCTGGTCCTTCGGCATCATGCAGGCGGTGTGGAAGCATCGCGACGCCTTCGCCCGCAAGGGCGCGCTGGGCTGGATTGCCTTGCCCAATATTTTCATCTTCCAGATTGTGCTGCCGATCCTGTCGCCGCTGATCGACATCATGTTCGTGGTCGGCGTGCTCTGGTACCTGGGCGACAAGTACTTCCACCCGGAAACCGCCAACCCGGCAACGCTGGAGAAGCTGGTCGGCTTCTTCTTCGCTTTCCTGGTGATCGACTTCATCGCCTCGGCCATCGCCTTTGCCCTGGAGCGGCGCGACGCGCGCGTCAACAGCGACTACTGGCTGCTGGCGCACGTGTGGCTGCAGCGCTTTGCCTACCGGCAGCTGTTTTCGGTGGTGCTGCTGAAGACGTTGAAGCGGGCCATCGACGGCCGTCCCTTCGCCTGGGACAAGCTGGAACGCACCGCGCAGGAACTCGGCTTCGCCAAGGCAAGAACCACGTAGCGATAGGCGCGAATCACGTAGGGACAGAGCCCTGCCCTGAGCCTGTCGAAGGGCGCCCTCGCCTGTCCGGCCGACGCGCCGGCGTCCGCAGTTGCACGCTCGCCTGTCCGTCCACACCGTGACGGTACTTACGTACCCAATTTGAGGTGTTTCCCTCTTGCTTCTACGGCCTTTCTTCATTGCTGTGGAAATGCGTTCTGCTTAGAATACGGACTGCTACCGGGCCCCCTGCACAGTGTCACCGGCGTGTTGGGTGCAGACCCAGATCGGCAGAGCCTCGCCCCTATGTCGGATATCGCCAAGCGCCTGGAACGAGCCGAAAAATACCTGCAGAAAGGCAAGCAGGACGCCGCCCTGGAGGAGTACCTGGAGGCCCTGCGCGAGGACCCGCGCAACGAAAATATCCGGCAGACGGCCGCCGACCTGTCCTTGACCCTGGGCCGTGCCCGCGACGCGGCGACGCTGCTGCAGCAACTGTTTGAGTCCCAGGCCGGCATCGGCGACGCCATTCGCGCGGCCGCCACCTACAAGAAGCTGGCGCGCGTGGCCACGCCGCCGGTGGAACAAACCTTCCGCTACGGCCAGTTCCTGGAACGCGCCGGCAATCGCCGCGAGGCTCTGGAAGCCTACGCCACGGCGTTGCAGGGCTTCACCGCCGCCGCCCGCAAGGCGGAGTCGCTCGAAGTTCTCAAGCACATCATCCTCATCGACCCCTCGGTGGAGAACTACAAGCGCCAGGCGGCGCTGGCCGCGGAGATGGGCGACCGCACCACCGCCGCGGCCGCGTTCCTGAAGGCCGGCGAGTTGGAAGCCGCCGGCGGGCAGGACGCGTATCCGTGGTTCGAGAGCGCGTACTCCCACGATCCCCAGAATCCTGCCGTAGTGCTGGCGTACGCCCGGTCGCTGCTGCGCCGGTCGAAGCCGGAGCAGGCGATGGAAATCCTGGCGCCCTTCGCCAAGGCGGCCGGCGCTGCCATGGAAGTACGCGACGTCTACGCCGACGCGCTGCTGGCGGCGCGCAAGCTGGTGGAAGCCGAACCCTTCATCTGGGAGTTGTTCCAGCGCGATCCCCGGCAGGTGAACGAAGTCGCCGGCCTGATCGCGGCGCTCATCGACAACCAGACACCGCATCACGCCCTCGACCTGGCGCGCAAGCTGGAAGAACACCAGGCCAAGGCGGGCCAGCGCCGCGAATTTGTCGCCATGATGAAGGACATCGTCGACCGTCACGCTCCCGACGCCGAGTTCTGGGAGTACATGGTCGAGGTGTACAACGCTTCCAATCGCGAGCACGACTACTGCGACGCCCTGCTGAAGTTGTTCGAGTTGTACTTCGCCGGCGGAAATTTCGTCAAAGCCGCCGATTGCCTGGACCGCGCCGCCGAGGTGGACGCCTACGAGCCCGGCCATCAGAATCGCCTGGAGATGCTGCGCGGCAAGATCGACGACAACCGATTCAAATCCATCGCCGCCCGCTTCACCGGCATGGTGAAATCGGAGGAGGAGAAGGAAGTCGCCACCGGCGTCACCGACAACGAAAGCACGGTGCTGGAAGACCTCATGCTGCAGGCGGAGATCTTCCTGCAGTACTCGATGCGCACCAAGGCCGTCGAGCGGCTGGAACGCATCAACAAGCTCTTTCCCCGCGAAGAAGAAAAAAATCAGAAGCTGCACGAGCTGTACGTCAATGCCGGAATCACCCTGAAGTACGCCGAGGCGCCGCCGGCGCCCGCCGTGGAAGGGCCGCCCACCACGAGCAAGATGCGGGCCATGGCCGACGCGGCGCCGCCGGCATCCGCCCCTCCGGTTCCCGTTCCCGCTGCCGTGGCCAACGAAAACGCGGTCGACAACTTTGCCCGCGTCACCGAAATTACCCGCAACATCTACCGCCAGGGCAGCATCAAGGGCGTGCTCTTCGCCGCGGTCAACGACATCGGCCGCCACTGGAACGCCAGCCGCTGCGTCGCCGGCTTGTGCACTCCGGGCAAGCCGCCCTCGGCGGCGCTGGAGTACTGCGCTCCCGGCGTGCCGCAGTCGGAAGTGATGGCGATCGTGAAGCTGATCACCACGTTGCAATCGATGGCGGTGGTGCAAGGCGTGGTCTCGATCCCCAACACCAAGACGCCGGAACTGGACAGCATTCGCAACTACATCAACAGCCTGAAAGCCGAGTCGCTGCTGGCGGTGCCGCTGTGCGACGGCGACGAGCACGTCGGCATCCTGATCCTCGAGCAGTGCGGCCCGCGCGCCTGGCGGCCGACCGACGAAGTGGTGCTGAAGACCATCGCCGAGCAGATGGTGCTGGCGGTCAACAACGCCCGCCTGCGCAGCCTGGTCAAAACCTTGGCGGTCACCGACGAGAAGTCGGGCCTGCTGAAGCGCTCCTCCTACATCGACGTGCTGCTCTCCGAGGTCAAGCGCACGGTGCAGCAGAATTCGGTGCTGACGCTGATGCTGATGCACTTCGGCAAGGCGTCGGCCATGGTGAAGGAACTGGGCGAGCCGGCGGTCGAGAGCATGATGCAGCAGGTCGGCCAGGTGGTCACCACGCACACCCGCGCCAACGACGTTGCCGTGCGCTACGAGTTGACCACGGTCGCCGTGTTGCTCGCCGATACCGACGAGAAGAACGCTTTCTTCGTCGTGGACAAGCTGCGGCGAGCTCTTTCCACTATCAAGGTTCCGGGACGCGAGGAGATGCCGCCGGCCACGGTGGGCATCGCCGAGGCGGTGCTGAAGTCCAACTTCGACGCGGTGGACATCGTCACCGAGGTCATCAACCGCGTGGAAGCCGCCCTGGATGCCGCCCGCGCCGAAGGCACCGGCACGGCCAAGTCCCTGGCCGCGCAACTGGAAGCCGCCGCGGTGGCCGGCGACTAACCATCCATTCACCTCAAGAATCCATTCACCACCAAGGACACGAAGGTCACGAAGGAATACTTTTTCATGATTCCTTCGTGACCTTCGTGTCCTTGGTGGTGATGTGGTTTCGCCAGTGGCAAGCGACGATAAGCGGCTGCTAAACTAGTTGGTTCGCGAGTAACCAAATTTGATCCCAGTGGCTAGCCCCTAGCCACCAGCCCCTAGTCCCTATGCCTACTGACATTGCCATCGTTTCCGGGGCGCGCACCCCCATGGGCCGCTATTGCGGCAAGCTGCGCGACTTCACCGCCATGGAGTTGGGCGCCGTCGCCGCCAAGGGCGCCATCGACCGGGCGCAACTCGATCCCAAAGATTTCGACCACGTGGTCTTCGGCAACGCGCAGCAGACCTCTGGCGACGCGCTCTATGGGGCGCGCCATGTCGCCCTGCGCGCCGGATTGCCCATCGAGACGCCGGCGCTGACTGTGAACCGCCTGTGCGGCTCGGGCATGCAGGCCATCGTGACCGCGGCGCAGCAGATTCAGCTCGGCGAATCGCAGATTGCGCTGGCCGGCGGCATGGAATCCATGTCGATGGCGCCACACGTCATTCGTGGCGCGCGCTGGGGATTCGGCCTGGGCGAGGGCAAGATGGAAGACTCGCTCATGGTCGCTCTGCTCGATACCTATTGCGGGCTCTACATGGCCAATACCGCCGAGTTGTACGGCGAGCAGCAGGGCATCACGCGCGAGATGCAGGACGAATTCGCTCTGCAATCGCAGCAGAAGGCCGGAGCCGCGCAGAAGGCGTGCCGCTTGAAAGAAGAGACCGTCCCGGTGCCGCTCAAGAACCGCAAGGGCGAGCCCACGGGCGAGATGTTCGAAGCCGACGACCACCTGCGCCCCGAAACCACCATGGATGGCTTGGCGAAGCTGCGGCCTGCGTTCGGCAAGAACGGCACCGTAACCGCGGGCAATGCCAGCGGCATCGTGGACGGCGGCGCGGCGGTGGTCCTGATGAAGCTCGACGCGGCGGCGAAACGCGGCCTCAAGCCGATGGGCCGCATCGTGAGCTGGGGCATCGCGGGCGTGGATCCGAAAATCATGGGCCGCGGGCCAGTGCCGTCGACGCAGATCGCGCTGAAGAAGGCCGGGCTGAAGCTGGACGACATTGACCTGATCGAAGTGAACGAAGCCTTCGCGGCGCAGTACCTGGCGGTGGAGAAAGAGCTGGGACTGGATCGCTCGAAGGTCAATGTCAACGGCGGGGCGATCGCGCTGGGCCATCCGCTGGGGGCGACCGGCACGCGGCTGGTCATCACGCTGCTGTATGAGCTGCGCCGGCGGAAGGCGAAGTACGGGCTGGGTACGGCATGCATCGGCGGCGGGCAGGGGATCGCGATGATCGTGGAGAACCTGCAGAGGTAGTTTCAGTTTCAGTTTCGGTGGCATGCTGGGCGAAGCGAAGCATCTATGCCTTTGCTCGGCGCCGCAAAGACGCAGATCCTTCGCTCGGCGCTAAAGCGCCTCGCTCAGGATGACACGGCTCAAATTTGATCAGCGTTTATCAGGGTAATCAGCGGTGAAACCGCCGACGGCCGAAAGCCGACGGCCGACGACAGAGGTTCTTATGGAAATCAAAAAAGTAGGCGTACTGGGTTGCGGTCTCATGGGCTCGGGCATCGCGCAGGTCAGCGCCATGGCCGGCTACGACGTCACCGTGCTCGAGGTCGAGCAGCGCTTCCTCGACAAGGGCTTCGCCGGCATCGAGAAGTCGCTGGCCAAGTTCGCCGAGAAGGGCACTATCAAAGAAACGCCGCAAGCTGTCCGCTCCCGCCTGAAAGGCACCACCAACAACAAGGACCTTGCCGACTGCGACATCGTGGTCGAGGCGGTCATCGAGAACCTGGAAGAGAAACGCAAGATGTACGCGGCGCTGGACGCGATCGTCAAGCCCACTGCCATCTTCGCCTCCAACACCTCGTCCATCTCCATCACCGAGATGATGACCGCCACCAAGCGCGCCGACCGCTTCGTAGGCCTGCACTTCTTCAATCCCGTGCCGCTGATGAAGCTGGTCGAGGTGGTGCGCACCATCGCCACCAGCGACGAGGCCTACGAGACCGCCTTCAACTTCGGCAAGAGCCTGGGCAAGGTTCCGGTGCGCACCAGCGACAAGACCGGCTTCATCGTCAACCGCCTGCTGGTGCCCTACCTGCTGGACGCCATCCGCGCCTACGAAGAGGGCGTCGGCTCGATCACCGACATCGA
>DASUBK010000493.1:0-8616 GCA_035763305.1 Terriglobales bacterium
AGGCGCCGCCGGCGAAACTCGCCGAGGCGCTCGCTCCCGCTCCTCCGCCGACCTGCAGCGTCGCTCCGCCCGTGAAGCGCAGGCTCTCCAGGCCGTTGGCCGAAGCCAGAGCGCGCGCGGCCGCAGGATCGCCTCCGCGCGTGGCTGCGGACAAGGCGCTGTCGCCGGCGCCGGTCGGAACCAGCGATCCCGCCGTGTTGCTCTTGATGTCCTTGTCCTCGAGTTCCAGAACCTTCTCCTGTTTGAGCAGGGTCAGGCTCACGCTGGAGCGCAGCGGTACTCCCTCCTTGGAGAAGAACTCGATGGTCTCCTTGTAGGCGGTCAGCACTCCAGTAAAGCGAAACGCGCCCCAGTGGAAGAGCAGCAGTGGCGGCGCATTGGCGCCCTTGGTCTGGCTGGCGCCCGGGGTGGGCTGGAGGAATTGGACGATCTGGTTGGTGGTGATGCGGATGTCCACGCCGGTGTCGGTGTTATCGAAGAGCGCGTCGAAGGACAGCTTGGCCGAGTACTGGGCGGTGAACTGCGCCTGGCCGGCGGGCTTGGGCTGGTTCTGCTGCTGCTGCGAGGCCTCGACCGAGTAACTCAGGGTGAGAGGATTGAAGTGCAGCGGTATGCGCTTGGCCTCGACGCTTTCCTCCTCCGGCTTGACGAGGTAACCCTTCTCGATCTTGGCGGCGTTGATGGGTGCGGCGCTCATAGGGTCTGCCTCGTGGGGGCGACGGAGAACAAGCCTTCGTGGGCCAGGTGCAGCTCTTCGATTCCGACCTCAGTGCCGCGCGCGTTGAGATCGGCGAACTTGAATTTCACCGGCATGGCGCGCTGCAACTGCCAGGCGCGGACGGCGGCGCCGTCGATGTTGAAAACGTTAATGGTGACCTGGAGCCGGGGAGCAAAGGTCCCGGTGGCGAAGGTGTTGAAGATGGCGTACATCTCGCGGCTGGTGCTGATGCCGCGTTTGAGCACCACGGTGGCGAAGGTGGTGGCGCCGGCGCGCAGGGCGGCGCCGTAATTGCGGCCTCCTTCCTTAATGGTCTTGGCCTCCATGGTGGCTTCCAGGCCGGTGCACTCGCTGAAGGCGCCCTGGCAGATAGCGACGGGATCGGCGGCAGCCTGTCCGACGAGGAGGTCGTTGCGGAACTCGACGTGGAAGCGGAAGACGTGCAGCGGGATGTGGGCGGCGGGCATTTATGGGGCTCCTATAAGCTGAGCCTGAATTTCGGCCTCGCTGGTGGAGCCGACTTGCACGGTCAGCAGGACCTGGATGAGTTCAACGATGGCGGCGGCGTAAAAGGAGACGAGGGCGACGAGGCGGCCGTTGTCGAGGTCGGATTGGGTCATGGTGGAGCGATCGCAGCGCACGTCGAAGGCGGCGGCGGGAGTGGGGCCGTCGAGAGCGCCGAGGTCCCAGAGGCGGGTCATTAATTTGCGCAGGGTTTGCTCGACCTCGCCCCACAGGCGGGGACCGTTCTGGTCGAAAAGGTGGCTCTCGCCAAAGCGGCGGGCGGCGCGGCGGAGCACCGAGCGCAGCCGCAGGACGCGCGCCGGGCGGTAAGCCTCCTCGGGATAGGTGGTGACGTCGCTGAGCAGGCGGATTCCCTGGGGAGTGAAACCGAAGAGGCTGATGCGGGTGACCAGGGGCTTTTCGGCGTCCTGGCCCCAGACGGGCTTGCCGGCGGGAATCTGGGTTTCGTTGGCGGGCAAGGGCGGTTGCACGTCGATGATGGCCTGCGGGGGGATCTTGACCGCGCTGGTGAAGGTGCCGCGCACCAGAGCGTTGCGGGCGAGCAATCCGGCGAGCGTGCCGTCGGGGGGCTCGAGCGATTGCAGCAGGAGCTCGGAGCCGGCGGTGCGCAGCCAGGGATAGGCGAGTTGCAGGAACTCGCTGGAGGCGGAGTTCTGGGTGTCGGCAGGCTTCTCCGGCAGGACCGCGGCGATGGCCTCGTGCACGCCGCTGGCCAGCTGCGCCGGGGACTGGAGCGCGGTGGAAATGCCCTCGTTGTACGGCATCGGCATGGCGGCCACGAGCTGCACTTCGCGCAGGCGGTCGGAGGACAGAAACTGCACCAGGGAGCGCAGCGTCTTGCCCCAGGAGTTGTAGTTGTCGAGGGAAAAACGCGGGGCGGGGAAAGCGCGCAAAGTAAGTTTCGGCGGCTGCTTGGCTTCGGGAACGCAGGGCACGAACTGCTCCGGCCCCGATGGGATGACCTCTTCCACCGGCTTCGCCGGCTGGATGGCGGTGGCGTGCAGGGCCGGCAGGTCGGGGAGCAGGAGAAAACTGACGTCGGGCAATCCAAAGAGATGCCCCACGCCGGTCCAGCTTTTCTGGTCCGCGGCGCTGCTGTCGCCGGGGAGCATCTGGCCGGCCAGGTTGAGGCGAGTGACCCAGGCGGTATCGCGGGCGACGGGATCGCCCATGCGCACCACGTAGCAGCGCTTGCCGCCCTGGCCGAAGAAGGAGCGCACCGCCGCCGCCAGGTAATCGGTGCCCACGGCAGCGTTGGAGGCGCCGTCATCGAAGAGGTGCTGGAATTCGGCGTAGGCGGAGAGCGGCACCGGGACATCTTTGAGAGCGGCGCAGTCGCGGGCGTAAGGGCCTTCGAGCCATCCGTTGTCGCGCAGCCAGGTTCGCTTGGAGAGAGGCAGGGGCGCGACGGGAGCGGCGTCCTTGCCCGCCTTGATGGTGAGCTGCGCGGTGACGTTGCGCGAGCCGGCCAGGACTTTGGCGTCGCCGGCAGCACCTTTTTGTATCAGGCCGGGCACGCCGGTGACGGGCGATTCATCCACCAGCGATTGCCCGCTCACGACGGCGCCGTCCACCGGGACGACCTCGCCGACGTTCACCAGCACGACGTCGTCGCGCTTGAGTTGCGCCAGGTCGATGTCGGCGCTTCCGTTGCTCACCCGATGCACCTTGTCGGGCACCAGCGAGCGCGCCAGCCGGACCAGGCCGACGAAGCAGGCCACGTCCGCCCGGTCGGGATCCGGGGGAGCGATGGGGAGTTCGGGCTGGAAGACGATTCGACCCATGCGGCACGCTCGGCTTACGGCGCGGGCTCGATCTCGAAGCCTTCGACCGAAAGAACGATTTCCTCCATGGCGACGTCGCCGGCGCCCTTGCCGGACAACGTCGGCCCGGTGTATTTGAGGGGGATGACGCCACGCAGTTTGTATTTCTCGACGGCGTTTTGCGCCTCGTCGCGCAGCGTGATCACCACCTCGCGCTTGGCCTCGACCCCATGGGTGCGCGTCTGCGTGATCCAGGCCCAGAAGTCCATGGAGTTGATGAGGCCGCGCTTGAGGGTGACGTCGCCGACCTTGTGCGCGCCGGGAATCTTGCGCACGTGCGGCTCGGCCTCGTTGCCGTTGCGGTACTCGGAGACGTGAATGTCGGTGGACAGGCCGCTGACGTCGGAGAAGCCCCCGAGGATGGTGTCGGGACCGTTGGGCCCCTTCCAGTCGACGAGGAAGTTGTACGCGGGATAGGGTGCGGTGCGGTCAGGCATGGTTGTCCCTCACAGTCCTTAGCTGCGCGCATCGGCGGTCTTCTGGCCGATGCGGAAGATCACGAACTCGGCCGGCTTCAGCAGCGCCACTCCGATCAGGCAGATGAGGCGGCCGTTGTCGAGATCGTTTTGCGTCATGGTGCTGCGATCGCAGCGCACGAAGTAGGCTTCCGCGGGCGAGGTGCCGAGCAGGTTGTTTTCGGCGAATTCGTTGTAGAGGAACTCTTCCACCGACTCCTTCACCCGCGCCCATAGCAGCGGCCCGTTGTTCTCGAAGACGGCCCACTGGGTCCCGTTGTCGATGGAATGCTCCAGGTACACCAGGTAGCGGCGCACGTTGACGTACTTCAGTTCCTGGTTCGAGGTGGCATTGCGCGCGCCCCAGACGCGGTAGCCGCGACCGGGGAAGAAGCGCAGGCAGTTGATGCCCAGCGGGTTCAACAGCCCCTGCTCGGCGAAGTTGATGTTGCGCTCGAAGCGCAGCGCTCCCAGCACCACTTCATTCGCCGGCGCCTTGGCCACGCTGTGCTGCTGGTCGTTGCGGGCGTAGATGCCGGCCATGAAGCCCGAGGGTGGCACCGAAATCTCCGCCGGAATCGAGGTGCCGGGGCGCGCCAGCGGATTGGCGGTGATGACCCAGGGGGTGTACAACGCGGCACGAGTGGAATCGATTTTCGAGCGGAAGTCCTGCGCCTGGGAGGCGATGCTATTGGGCGGCGTATCCAGGATGGCTACGCGATAAGCGCGCGTCCGCTCCACATGCTTGAGAACCGACTGCACTACCGCGTCGGCGATGTCATAGGCCGACGAACCGGGCGCGGCCACGATGGCGATGTCCTCCAGCGCCTCCAGGCTCTTGAGCGCGTTTTCATAGTTGGCGTCCACCGGCGCGCCGCCATCGTTGCCGCCATCCAGCTTGTAGGTCTTCGACGCCGTCTTCGTCGCATCGCTCCAGTCGGAAAAGAATTCGGCAAACAATTTGTCCGCGGTGACGTTCTTGCCGACGACGAATGCGATCTGGTTTTCCAGCGCATCGATGCGGCGCGGAGGGTTCTGTCCCAGGACTTTTCCGACGTAGAGCGGGTGATCGCTGCTGAGCCCGAGCCCTTCGAAGACGCTGGTCGCACCCGAGGCCGCCGGCGCCGACACGGTCACCGTCGCCAGGTAAACCTGGTTCTTCACCGGATCCGGCACAGCGTTCCCTCCGCCGATCTGCTTGAAATCCCCGCCGGCGCCATTGGAAAACAGACTCTGCGTCACGTTGTTGTGCTCGTCCTTGTCCAGCTGCACCAGCGTGGACCCGGGAGGAAGCTGGCCCAGTTGCTGGGTGCGGACCGCGTTGAGCGTCACCGTCACCGTCTGCTTGTTGAGATAGCTGCCGGGAAAGCGCGCGGTGAGCCCGACCTTGTCGTCTGCCACCGCGCCGGCGGTTGCCAGACCTGTATCGTTGGCGGCTTTCGGCGTGAACACGCGCGAGACATAGAGGCGGGAGCCGCCGTTGTCGAAGAAGGCCTTCACGCTCAGCGCCACGTAATTGACGTTCTTCGCGTCGTTGGGGTCGGCGACAAAGGAGAAGTTGCCATAGCCGCCGTAGATGGCGGCAAAGTCCCCGAAACTGGTCAGCAACTCGGGCGGATTGGGATCCACCTGCTGCGCCGGGTCGGGCGAGAACGGCCCGGTCAACGTCGGACCGACAAACGCCGCCGTGCTGGTGCCCACGCCCTCGATGGAAGGGGCGCGGAAGCTGGTTTCTTCAACGTAGACTCCAGGCGCTAGATACTCGGGCACGACTCCTCCTTCTTCTTAAAGGCCAATCGCTATGGTGAAATGGCTCGACGTGCCGCGGCCGATGTGCACGGCTTGCGGCTGCTTCAAATCGTAGGTGCCAGGGTCGTGGAGGAAAGTCTCCGGGTTCACCAGGGCCGGCGCCTTGCCCTGCTTTCCGTCCACTCGCTTCAGGGTGTCTGCGTCGCCATAGAAATTCAGGTGCGCGTCGATCTGCACGGCCACGACCGCGCCGCCGCCGTTTTCGTTGGCGGCCTGGCCCACGCCGCCCACGGCCAGGACTGCCTCGCCGTGTTCGTCGCTCATGCCGGTGGCAATTACGGACTTGTCGCTGTCGCGCGTCATTTGCGCCACCACGTAAGGCAGGCCGACATCCGTGTTGCCCTTCTTGATGGAGAGGCGCACCACCGCCCAGGTTGGGGGAAATGCCATCACCGGCCCTGGGTAAAGGATGACGTCCTGGGGCACCATGGAGGAATTGTCCTGGTCCATCTTGACCGGCTGCCGCGGCATGCTGATCTTCGCCAGCCGAGGCAGATAGCGCCGCGTGCCGGGGCGCAAGGTCACGTCGTAGTCGCTCGAGTTCGGCCATGCCGCGGCGACGTCGAACTGCGTCGTGAGGCCGCTCATGCCTGGGCCGTTGAAGACCACGTAAAACGCGCTGGCGTTGCGGCGGATATCCAGTTGCGTGCTGCCGGCCAGCAGCGCATCCCGCACCTGCTGGCCCGAGTACGAATCCACGCAGCGGAACGCTCCCAGCACCCGGCGTTCGATTTTGTCGAGCACGCTCACGACGGTTATTTCTCCTCCGGGCCGAAACTCTCCACCGGGAATTGCGTGGCCACCACCGGGCCCGCCACATCGGCCTTGCTGTCCACACGCACGAATCGCGCCAGGTAGGAAATACTGAGCCGGTACTTGGGCCCCAGCGCGTCCCAGATGCGCAGGATGTCCTCGAGGCTGAGATTGACGGGGATCAACTGCACGCTTTCGGCGACATCCCAGGCGGCGCTCTTGGACAGAATGGAGGAATCCAGCACCGGGTTCGTTTCCAGGAACTGCATCACCCAGCCGAGCACGGTCTGCTCCGCCTCGGCACTGCTGCCCCAGTAGGTGAGCAGGTAGTGCAGGTCGAGAAAGAGCGTGGGTTGCAGGTCGCGGCGGTCGGTCAGGCGGCTGGGCGAGCGCAGTTGCTCGTTGCGCGTGATGCGGTGCAGGAACACCGAGACCATCTGGTCGAGGTTGTGCGTGTCCTCGCCGGCAACTTCGGCGCTGGCCACCAGGCGGAAGTCGCACTTGAAATCCTTCAGCTCCGGCGGATAGTTCTGCTTCAGGTAAGCGGCAATCGACTTGCCGACCGAGTACACCGCGCGATAGTTAGCCATGCGTGACGCCTCCCGCACGGTGTCGCGGCCGGCCCGGTTGCGTTGATCTCGTTCGCTTCAATGGAGTCGCTCACCCCGAAGACGGCTTGCCGCTGCGGGACTTATGCCGGAGCAGCGCCACTGCCTCGCGTCGTCGCGCCGGATTCAACCGGAATAGCGGCGCGGTTGCGGGACTGGTGCGCTCCAGCAAAAAGCCCTCGGCCACCAGCCATCGGATCGCCTCGTTGGTTTCGCGAACCGTCTTGGTGATCGCGCGTTGCAGCAGCCGCCAGCGTGCGATTCCTTCGAGCGTGTCGGCGGCATCCGGGTGCTCGCGAAAGTACTCGAGAACCTCGATCACACCGGATTGCAGCATCGACCTAGAAGGAGGCACGCCTCGTCTTCATCCCGCAAGTCGGTTGCAACTGCGGGTCCATCCGGGCGCGCGCTTAAGTTGCTGGATTGCCACCAGCGGCGAATGCGATTTCCTGCCCGGCGGGTAGGATTGTTCCCGGGCTGAACCGCGGGCGCGCGCTTCCGCCGAGGGCAGGCTCGGCCGGTGGCGGTGTGGGTGAGAAAGCGCCCGGGGTGGGTCGCTTTTATCCCGCCTGCGAGTGCGCGCTCAATCCATACTTCTTGACCAGGCGTCCGAAGGCGCGGCGCTCCTTGCCCGCTTCACCGGCCGCGCGGGTGATGTTGCCACCGTGCTTGCGCAGCAGTTCCTCGATGTAAGCGCGTTCGAAATGCGCCACGGCCTGCGCCTTGCGCCTGGCGAAGCTCTGCTCCTGCTCGCCTGCGGGCGCCGCCTCCCCCACCTCGATATGCGATGGCAGGATGGTTCCCTCTCCCGCGTACACCAGCGCCCGCTGCAGCACGTTGAACAGCTCGCGCACGTTTCCCGGCCAGTCATGCGCCCGCAGCTTGCGCAACACCGAGGGATTCAGCCGCCGCTCGCCTACGCCTGCCTCGGCGCAAATCTGCCGCAGCAGGTAGGTGGCGAGGATCTCCAGATCTCCGGGCCGCTCGCGCAGCGGCGGCAACTGCACGCGCAACACGTTGAGGCGGAAATACAGATCGGATCGGAATCGCTTCTCCGCGACCCAGTCCTCCAGGCGGCGGTTGGTGGCGGCAATCACCCGCACGTCGGCGCCCATCATCCGCTCCGAGCCCAGGGGACGATAGCTGCGCTCCTGCAGCAGGCGCAGCAGCTTGGCTTGCGCCATCAAGGACAGGGAATCGATCTCGTCGAGAAACAGCGTGCCACCCTCGGCCAGCGCGATGAGGCCCTTGCGGTCGGCGTGCGCGTCGGTGAAGGCGCCCCGCATGTGACCAAACAACTCGTTCTCGATCAAGGAATCGGGAACCGCGGCGCAGTCCACGGGGATAAACGGCCCGTCACGCCGGGCGCCGGCGGCATGCAGCGCGCGGGCGTAGATTTCCTTGCCGGTGCCGGTCTCGCCGCAAATCATGACCGGCGCGCGGCTGCGTCCCATCATGGGGATTCGTTGCACCACGCGCACGAATTCCGGATCTTCTCCCACCAATTGGCCGATGCCGAACTCGGTGAGCAAGCGCTCGCCGACCGCACCCGCCTCGAATCCCTGCGGCCCGAGCAGCCGCCGTACCCGGCGTTGGAAGTCCTCGTCGCGCAGGGGCAGGAAGACGAAGTCGTCGGCCACCGCGCAAGCCACATCGCGAACTTCCTGGGAGGCGGCGGGAGAGAGCACCGCCAGCAAAGGGGTAGAGACGGAGCGCGCCGCGCGCAGGGCCGGGAGCACGCGCTCGGCGGCATCCGTTGCCTCCGCCACCAGGATAATCAGAAGATACGGCGGCGTTTTCTCCTCGCCCAACTTTTCCGGACATTCCAATCCACACGGCCACCCCTGCGCCTCCAAAAGCGACCGTAGGGCCACCGCCGCGGGGGAGCACGGCTGGGCGAAAATGGCACAAGGCGGAGTCACGAC
>DASUBK010000494.1:0-12137 GCA_035763305.1 Terriglobales bacterium
CGAACCACAGGTACAGTTCGTTCAGCGAGTGCGCCCGGCCGGACATGAAGAATCCCAGGCTGACCAGGACGCCGCCGGCCACCGAGATCCACAGCGGGCCGAACTTGTCCTGCAGGCGCCCGGCGAATACGAAGGCAAGAGCGAAAACGAAAACAGAGATGGTAAACGTCAGCGTCAGTTGCGCCAGCGTGTTGGTCGCGAATTCGGCGTCGGTCTTGAGAATGCCGGCGAACATGCTCCAGGCGTACAGCGAGCCCAGCGCGAGGTTCATCAGCACCCCGCCCAGCACGCGCCACCAGCGGTTCAATCCAGGGGCGACGCTCACCGGGGCCGTGACTTGTTGCGGTGCTTGTACGGTAGTTGCCACGTGAGTCTCCTAATCTGGTAGGCCCCGGCGCCGCGCCGGGGCGTCGCGTCAGAACGTAAAAATCGGCCCAATCTCGGAGCGGAAGTCGTGCCAGGAGCGGCCCGGCTTGCCCGCGAACAGCGGCCACGATGCCGCTCCGCCGGCGGCGCGCGTGCGGTAGTACGATTCTTCCCAGCCGAAGCTGACCCAGTTGTTGAGCTTGTAGAAGAGCGTCACCGCGCCGATGTCGTTCTTGCTGGGGCGCGAGCAGGTGGTGTTGGGCGCGCACGGACCCGTCGCCGAAGTGATGTTCAGGTGGCGCACGTCGCTGGCGTAGGCGTTGTCGAAGGCGTAGTGCAGGTACAGCGTCCAGCCGGCGTTGCGGCCTTCGGCGTTGGCGCTGGCCAGCCGCGAGATCGGAATGCCCACATTGACGAAGCCGCCGATGGCGCGCACCGGCTTCTGCGGCGCGATCACCGGCACGCCGTCGCGATAGCCGAAGACCACCGACGAGGAGCCGTCCATGCTGCTCGCGGTGGTCGTGCCGGTCAGGCCGGTAGTGTCGTTGAATGTCGAGAGCAGGTTGCTCACGAAGAAGAAGCGCAGGTCCTGGCCGGTCCAGAACTTGGTCAGCAAGGTGAACCAGCGGGTGGGAAGCTGCGTCTCGACGGTGTATCCGAAGCGGCTGGTCTCCAGGCGAGCGCCGTCAGGGAACGTGCCCTTGAACGCCGCCGGGATGTCTTGCGCACGGAGAATGGCCGCGCGTGAGCCCTGCACGAAGCTGAAGATCAGCTGCGCCGGCAGCACGCCTTTGGCCTGGTCGAGTTGGAACTGGGTGACCAGCCGGCCCTGGATCTCCGGGCGGCCGGAGTCGGCGCCCTGGCGTTCGCCCATGCCGAGCTGGCTGCCCACGTCGGTCGGCGTGTTGCCGAAGGCCGGCAACACCACCGCGATCTCGGGCGAGATCTTCACCGAACGCGAGCCGCCGACCACGTGGTAGTAGCCGAAGCGGGCCTGCGGCGCGCGCTCATACAAGGTGCCGAAGCCCAGCCCTAGCCCGGTGGTCTCCAGCAGGTTGGGCAGGGTGGAGGAGCCGAACGGTGTCCAGTCCTGGCCGAAGAGGCCGAAGATGCCGTTCTTGTCGTCGAAGCTGTAGTCCAGCCGCGCCCACGCCAGCCGGATCGAGGGCTGGCTGGAGCGCACCGTGGAGATGTTGCGGTTCAGCACGCGGGTGAAGTTGCCCTCGAAGTCGGCTTCCAGCTTGCCGGTGAGCGCCATCTTGTTGGAGACATCCGGCCATTCGAAGTTGGAGCCGAGGCGCAGGGCGCGGGCCTTGACGTGAAACTCGGGGGCCGCGTCGGGTCCGGTGTCGCCCAGGAACCCGGGCAGCGGCATGTCCGTGCCCAGCGGCGAGGAGGTGTCGTGGATCGCCGTGGCCTTGAAGAAGCCGTAGATTTTGAGCTTGGCGCCGGAGCCGAGCTTGAGGTCGGGCACCAGTCCGCCTTGTTTTGCCGGCTCCAGTTGCAGGGCGCGAATGGGCGCGATGGCGGCGATGATCGGCGGCGCAATCGCCGCCGCGGGCGCGGCCGCCGGGGCGGAAGCCACGGTGGTAGGAGTGGCGGCGACCGGCTCCCGCAGCACCGCCGGCTTGAGAGCCGAGGACGGCGCGGCCGGTAATGCTACCAAACGTTCGTTCGAATTCGTCAGGCTCGCGTACTCCGCCGCGGAGAGCACGCCCTTCTCCTGCAGCAGCTTGGCCAGGCGGTCCTGGCGCGCGGAGGCGCTGCCCGAGGCGAGGGCCGAAGCCTCGTCGGCGGTGAGAATGCCTTTGCTGACCAGGACGCGGACCAGCGGGTCCTGGGCGGGAGTCGCGGAGGTTGTCGCGGCAGGATCGGCGGCGAGCGCCAGCGCGGCGCAGCCAACAAGGCAGAGGAAAGCGGTCAATAGGCGGAATGCCCGGGCCATGGGAGACTCCTTTGCTGCGCAGGCCCTGTAGCCGCAGGCACCCTCGCCGGCGGAAATGGCGGCGAGAGAAGAGGAGAGTTTCGCGGTCCCGCCGCCGGCCTGCCGTTACCAGCCCCTCGAAGCGGTACGCGTTCGAGGTTGGCGCATCTTCTGTGCCCCCATAGGCAGGCGTCAGTGACAGGAATCACCCGGCCTGTGTGACAAACAGCACGGAGCGATGTTCGGCGGCTGCCGGCGATACGCCCCGCCCGCGTCCGGCGCGGACTTCCACGTCTGTGGTGACGCGGATCACTTATGCGTGTGAGGGACGCAGCTTTGAGCTAAGAGCCTTGAGCTCTCAGCTGCTTCCCGGTTGAAGGCGAGTCGCGGGGACGAGAACACAAAAGGCGTGGAGAGAATCCCCACGCCTTCCCAAGTCGAGCTCAGAGCTCAAAGCCCAGAGCTCAGAGCTACGCCGCCGCGAACGGCTCTTCCAGCGACGGGCTCTGCGGGGTGAACAGCTGCGCGCCGTCCTGGGTGATGTGCATGTCGTCTTCCAGGCGCACCCCGAACTCGCCCTGGATGTAGATCCCGGGCTCGTCGCTGAAGGTCATGTTGGGCTGCAGCGGCAGGGTGTCGCCCCGCACCAGGTACGGCCACTCGTGCCCGTCCATGCCGATGCCGTGCCCGAGCCGGTGGCCGAAATACTTGTAGTCCGGCCCGTACCCGGCGTCCACGATCACCTTGCGCGCGGCCGCGTCCACCGACTGTGCCTGCGCCTTCGGCCGGGCCGCGGCCAGCGCCGCCGCCTGCGCGCGGTGCACGATGTCGAACACCTGCTTCATTTTGTCGGTGGGCTTGCCGATGACGAAGGTGCGCGTGATGTCCGACTGGTAGCCCTCGACGTTGCAGCCGTCGTCAATCATGATGATGGTGCCCTCTTCCAGCACCTGCGGCGTGAGCGAGCCGTGCGGGTTGGCGGTGTACTGGCCCACCTGCACGCTGGCGCCGCCGGGGAATCCCACTTTGTGGAAGCCCTGGGTCAGCAGATTTTCCGCCTCGTCCTGCTTCATGCCCGGCTTGAGCGCCTTCCACACCGCCTCGTAGACCTTCAGCGTGGCGTTATTGGCCAGCTGCATCAGTTCCAGCTCGTGCGCGCTCTTGATCATGCGGCAGCCCGCCGTGACCGGCGTTCCACTGACCGTCTTCATCGCCGGCAGCGCCTTGGCCACGCCGTCGCTGAAGACAAACGTGGTGCGCTCCTCGATGCCGAGCTGGCCGGTGGTCACGCCGCGATCGCGCAGACCCTTGGCGACCAGCGCGTAAGGATCCTCGTGTTCGTTCCAGGTGAGCACATCGGCCTCGCCGGCCAGCGGCCCCTGCGAGACCTGCTCGCGCAGCCGCTGCTCCTCGAAGAACGGCGCGACAAAAAAGTGCTTGCCGTTCTGCAGCAGCAGCAGCGCGCCCAGTCGCTCGCTGTTCCACCAGCGGATGCCGGTGAAATACACCAGCGAGGTGCCGCCGATCATGAACACGCCGCCAAGGTTGTTGGCGCGCATCAGCTCGCGGGCGCGCTCGATGCGCTGCTTGCGCTCGTCGACGGTGATGGGCTTGGCCTGCGAACGCATCGAAGGGATGGCGGCAATGGATTCCGGCAGCGCGCCCTTTTCCTGCGCCGATAATTCGGGCAGGCCGGTGACGGAGACGGCGGCGGTGGCGGCAGCGGCGGCGCCGGTCAGGCGCAGGAATTTGCGGCGAGAAGACATGAATGCACCCCTGGAGAGAAGCTAGGATTTGTACACCGCGGCAGCATGCGCGCGCAACCTGGCATCTTCGCTGAATGTCGCGCCAACCGACCTTACTGGTTTGGTAGGCCCCGGCGCCCTCGCCGGGGCGATCTCCCGCATCACCCAAAATTACGTGGCGGCGGGCGCCCTCGCCCGCCGCATTGGACCGCAATCTTCCAGCGAAGTTCGCCGCAATTCGGTACACTAGAGCAGCAAGGCGTTCGCACCCTCCTGTTCGCATCCGGACATCGCACCCGAGTCCCGCGCGCACGAAATCGCGGCGCTACGCACGGAGTTTTGCTTGAGCACCAGCATTCGCAACATCGCCATCATCGCCCACGTCGACCACGGCAAGACCACGCTGGTGGACGCCATGCTTCGCCAGAGCGGCACCTTCCGCGCCAACGAGCAGCTGGTGGAGCGCGTCATGGACTCCAACGAACTGGAGCGCGAGCGCGGCATCACCATCCTGGCCAAGAACACCGCCGTCTTCTACCACGAGGTCAAGATCAACATCGTGGACACCCCCGGCCACAGCGATTTCGGCGGCGAGGTGGAACGCGCGCTCAAGATGGTCGACGGCGTCATGCTGCAGGTGGACGCCAGCGAGGGCCCGCTGCCGCAGACTCGCTACGTGCTGGGCAAGGCGCTGGAAGCCAAGCTGCCGCCCATCGTGGTCATCAACAAGATCGACCGCGCCGACGCCCGCGCCCAGGAAGTGCTCAACGAAATCTACGATCTCTTCATCGATCTCGACGCCGCCGAAGACCAGCTCGACTTCCCGGTGCTCTACACCAACGCCAAGCTGGGCACCGCCTCGACCGATCTGAACCAGCCTGGCGAGGACCTGCAGCCCTTGTTCGACGCCATCGTGAAAACGCTGCCCGTGCCGCAGGGTGCGCCCGACGGCCCGCTGCAAATCCTGGTCGCCAATCTCGATTACAGCGACTACCTCGGCCGCCTGGCCATCGCGCGCGTCTTCAATGGCACGCTGCGCACCGGGGAAGAAGTCGGCATCGCTCACCAAGGCCACATCCAGAAGACCAAGATCACCAAGCTCTTCTCCTTCCGCGGCCTGAAGCGGGTGGACATCAACGAAACCGAACTGGGCGACATCGTGGCCGTCGCCGGCGTGGAAGGCATCGCCATCGGCGACACCATCACCGACGCGGAAAATCCCTCGCCGCTGCCGCGCATCGTCATCGACGAGCCCACCATCGCCATGCTGTTCACCATCAACACTTCGCCGTTTTCCGGACGGGACGGCCAGTTCGTCACCTCGCGCAACCTGCGCGAGCGCCTCGACAAGGAACTGCTCACCAACGTCTCCATCCGCGTCGAGGAGACCGGCAGCCCGGATTCGTTCAAGGTGCTGGGCCGCGGCGAGCTGCAGCTGGCGATCATCATCGAGATGATGCGCCGCGAGGGTTACGAGCTGATGGTCGGCAAGCCCGAGATCGTCACCCGCCGCATTGACGGCAAGCTGATGGAACCGGTGGAGCTGCTCACGGTGGATGTGCCGGACGAGTTCGTCGGCGTCGTGATGGAGCAGCTCGGCTCCCGCAAGGGGGAGATCACCCGCATGCACAACCACGGCTACGGCCGCGTGCGCATCGAGTTTCGCGTGCCCAGCCGCGGCCTGATCGGCCTGCGCTCGCAGCTGCTCACCGACACCCGCGGCACCATCGTCATGAATTCGCTCTTCGACGGCTACACCGAGTGGCAGGGCGAGATCCCGCACCGTCCCACCGGCGCGCTGGTCGCCGACCGCGCCGGCGTCACCACTGCCTACGCGCTGTGGGGACTGCAGGAGCGCGGCGAACTCTTCGCCGGCCCCGGCGTGGACGTCTACGAGGGCATGATCATCGGCGAAAACGCCAAGGAGAACGACCTCGACGTCAACTGCGTGCGCGAGAAGAAGCTTACCAACATGCGCGCCTCCACCGCCGACGAGGCCATCCGCCTGGTGCCTTTCAAGCAGCTCAACCTGGAGCAGGCGATCGAGTTCATCGCCGACGACGAGTACGTCGAGATCACGCCAAAGGCGCTGCGCCTGCGCAAGAAGATCCTCCAGTCCAACCGCCGCCCGCGCAAAGGCGCGATTCCGGAGTCAGTGGCCAGCGAATAGTGGTCAGTGGTCAGCGGTTCAGCAAGGTGGCTTGGTAGAAGCCTAAGATTTGGTAGGCCCCGGCGCCCTCGCCGAGGCCGTCGTAAACCCCGCCCCAGCTTGCGTAGCCGCAGGCGCCCTCGCCTGCGGCAGGATAGAATCCACCAGCCCCTAGCCACTAACCCCCAGCCCCTTTCTTCTGTACAATCTCCCCGCCTTCATCTCTCATCGCGAGGCCCTTATGAAACGCTCGCTGTCGTGCGCGCTGGTCTTCCTTCTCTGCCTTTCCGCATCCGCCCAGATCAAGACGCCCTCCCAGTTCCTCGGCTTCGAGGTGGGCGCCGACCGCAAGCTAGCCGACTACCACCAGATCACCGACTACTTCCGCTACCTGGCCGCGCAGTCGCCCCGCATCCAGGTCGAAGTCATGGGCAAGTCGACCAACGGGAACGACTTCATCCTCGCCGCCATCTCCAGCGAAGACAACATGAAGAACCTGGCGCGCTACAAGGACATCGCCCACAAGCTCGCCGACCCCCGCGGACTCACCGACCAGCAGATTGACGACCTGGTGCGCCAAGGCAAGGCGGTCGCACTGGTTACCTGCAACATTCACGCCACCGAGATCGCCTCCTCGCAGATGGCGATGGAGTGGGCGCACGCGCTGGTCACCGCCACCGATCCCGAAACCCAGCGCCGCCTGAGCAACGTCATCCTGCTGATCGTGCCCTCGCTCAACCCCGACGGCCAGATCATGGAGACCGAGTGGTACCGCAAGTGGCTGGGCACCAAGTATGAAGGCGGGCGCATGCCGTGGCTCTATCACCCCTACGTCGGCCACGACGACAACCGCGACTGGTACATGCTCACGCAGAAGGAAACCAAGGCGATGACCCGCGCCGCCTACCACGAGTGGTTCCCTCAGGTCTGGGTGGACGAGCACCAGCAGGGCAGCAGCGGCCCGCGCCTCTTTGTGCCGCCCTACACCGACCCGATTTCCGCCGCCGTCGATCCGCTGATGTGGCGCGGCATCAACGTCATCGGCACCACCATGGCCTGGCGCCTGGAGCAGCAGCACAAGGCCGGCGTCGCCTACGGCTACACCTATGACCAGTACTTTCCCGGCGCGGCCGAGGGCACCCCGGAGTTCAAGAACATCTTCGGCATGCTGACCGAGGCGGCATCGGCGCGCCTGGCCACGCCGCTGGAACTGCCCAACTCGGAATTGTCCGGCGGCGGCAAGGGCCTGATCGATTACGAGGTCACCGCCAACATGCCCAACCCCTGGCCGGGCGGAACGTGGCGCCTGCGCGACATCATGGACTACGAGCGCATCGCCTCCGACGCCATGCTGGAGACCGTCGCCGATCACGCCGCCGACTACATGCGCGGCACCGCCACCATGGCGCAGCACCAGATCGCCTCCGGGCGCCCCGGCGATTACTGGGTGGTCGGCCTCGACCAGCGCGATCCGGTGGCCGCCGCGCGCCTGGCGCACCTGCTGCAGGAGCATGGCGCGGAAGTGCTGTACTCGGCAGCGCAGAAGGCGTTCCTCATCCCCACGGCACAGCCCTACGGGAAATTCATTCGCGACATGCTCAGCCGGCAGCGCTATCCCGAGGTCCATCCGGCGCAGAACGCGCCCATCCTGCGGCCCTACGACATTACCGCCTGGACCCTGCCGCTGCTGATGGGCGTCGAGGTCTCGGAGGCGGCGGTCCCGACCGTCGCCGATGCGCGTCCCATTACCGACTCCGACTGGCCGCAGTCGCAGATCCAGGGCGACGCGACCAACTCGGCGGTCTTCGCGGTCAAACCCTTCAGCAATGCGACGACCTTGCTACTGAACGCGGTCCTCAAGAACAAAGCTAGCGTCAGCGTAGCCAGGCAGGGGTTCCAGGCCGGAGGCGCGACCTACCCGGCGGGTACGCTGCTGTTCAGCGCCTCGCCCGACTTCCACGTCCTCGCCACCAGGTACCACGTCAATGCGACTGGCCTTCCGCAAATGCCGCAGGTGGCGAAGTCGGCGCTGCACGAGGTGCGCGTCGGCCTCTACAAGCCTTGGACCTCCTCCATGGATGAAGGCTGGACCCGCTGGATCCTGGAGCAATACGACTTCAACCTCAAGAACATCGATAACAAGACGATGAAGGCGGGGAACCTGAAGGCGGCCTTCGACACCATCATCCTGCCCGACGCAGGCAAGGAGATCATCGTCGAGGGACGGCCGCGCATGGAAGGCGGCGGCTACTTCGAAGAGCTCCCTCCCGACTACACCGGCGGCATCGGCAAGGAAGGCGTGAAGGCGCTGAAGGACTTCGTCGCCGCCGGCGGTACGCTGATCACTCTCGCCTCCTCCGGCGACCTGGTCTCCGATGAATTCAACCTTCCCGTGCGCAATGCCCTCAACCGCGTTCCCGCCAACGAGTTCTCCTGCCCCGGCTCGATCCTGCGCGTGCATCTCGATATCGACCAGCCGGTGAACTACGGCATGCCGGAGAACGCCGCCATCTTCGTCAACGAGGCCATCGCCTACCAGACGGGCTCGCCCGCGCCCGATATCCAGCGGCAGGTCCTCGCCCAGTACCCGGCGGAGAGCGAGGACATCCTGCTGTCGGGCTGGATCAACGGCGCCGACCGCCTGGTGCGCCGCGCCGCCGCCGTCACCTTCACCCAGGGCAAGGGTCACGTGGTGATGTTCGGCTTCCGGGTGCAGAACCGCGCCCAGACCGAGGGCACCTTCAAGATGCTCTTCAACGCCATCCAGTGGGCGGGCATGGACTAGCGACCGAAGGCCGACGGCCTACGCGCCGCTACGACAGTCGCAGCGCCCGTGAGCCTCGACCGTCGGCCATTCCATCCGCTGCCCTCCAATCACCCAATCACCAATTCACCCCATGCTTTGGTTACCGAAGGCGAAGGACACTCGTGTGGTGACGCGATTTGACAGCGCCCGCATACTGGGAGTGACTCCTCCGAACTAACCTTCACGGGCTACGGGCTAATGAATCCGACGGATTCCACCGCGCGGCGGCAGGCAATAGCATGGAATGGCCGAAGTTGGCGTTTGCTTTGGCGGATTTTCATGTCTGTTGCTTCCATTATCTGGACTCATCTTGTACCCAACCGCCGCGCCGCCCAGGCTCGTTCCGGAGTCTGGACTCGCGTCCTGCGCCAGGTACGTCCTTTGTGGAGCCACCTGGCTCTGATCGTTGTTCTCTGCCTGGCCTCGGCGCCGCTCGCCATGCTGCTGCCTCTGCCGCTGAAAATCGCCGTGGACAGCGTTCTCGGCAAGCAAGCGCCGCCCGCGTGGATGCGAGCCATCTTCCCGGCTTCCATCATCTCCACGCCGGTTACGCTGCTCTACGCCTGCGCCGGCGTGCTGCTGGCGGTCTGCCTGGTCATGCAAGCGCAGGCCCTCGCCAGTTGGATCCTGCAGACCTACGCCGGCGAGCGCATGGTGCACGAATTCCGGGCGCACCTGTTCTGGCATGTGCAGCGGCTCAACATCGCTTATCACGAGCACCGCGGCAGCGCCGCCACCTCCTACCGTATCCAGCACGACGCCCCCACCATCCAGTACGTCACCATCCAGGGCCTGGTGCCGCTGATCAGCGCCAGCGCCTCGTTTTTGGGCATGCTCTACATCACCGCCCGCCTGGACCGCACCATGGCGCTCATCGCGGTGCTGCTCTCGCCGCTGGTCGTCCTGATGGGCCGCTCTTCCAGCCGCCGCGTCCACGATCGCTGGCACCAGGTCAAGGAACTGGACTCCTCCGCCATGGCTGTTATGGACGAGGTGCTCTCCTCGGTTCGTGTGGTGAAGGCCTTCGGCCGCGAGACCGCGCAGGACGAGCGCTTCCAACTCCGCTCCAGCCGCCGCATGTGGGGCCAGGTCAAGCTCGCCTGGGTGCAGGCCGGCTTCCACACCGCGATCGGCCTTACGGTCGCTGTGGGCAGCGCCGCGGCCCTGCTGGTCGGCGTCGCCCACGTGCGCTCCGGCGTGCTCAGCCTCGGCAGCCTGCTGATCGTGATGTCGTACATGGCCCAGGTTTACGAGCCGTTGCGCACCGTCAGCACCAAGCTGCCGGAGCTGCAATCGTGGCTGGTCAGCCTGGAACGCGCCTTCGCCTTGCTCGACGAGATCCCGGAGATCGCCGACGCCCATCAGCCGCCGGAAATGTCCGAGCCGCAGCATGCGCGCGCGGCCGCCCGTGCCGTCGGCGAACTGGAATTCGATAACGTGACCTTCGGCTATCGCGAGGCGCGCCCCGTGCTGAGCCACGTCTCCTTCAGCATCCCGGCGGGAACCCGCGTGGGCATCGTCGGGCGCACCGGCTCAGGCAAGAGCACGCTCATCAACCTGCTCACCCGCTTTTATGAAGTCGACAGCGGCAGCATCCGTCTCGACGGCGTTGACCTGCGCGATTACCGCCTCTCGCACCTGCGCGACCAGTACTCCATCGTGATGCAGGAGCCGGTGCTGTTCTCCACCACCGTCGCCGAGAACATCGCCTTCGGACGTCCCAACGCCACCCAGGAAGAGATCGTCGCCGCCGCGCAGGCAGCCAATGCGCACGACTTCATCGAGAAGCTGCCGCGCGGCTACGAGACCGTGCTGGGCGATCGCGGCACCGGCCTTTCCGGCGGCGAGCGCCAGCGCATCTCCCTCGCCCGTGCCTTCCTCAAGGACGCGCCCATCCTCATCCTCGACGAGGCTACCAGCGCGGTGGACGTGCGCACCGAAGCGAAGATGCTGGAGTCCATCGAGAAGCTGATCCAGGGGCGGACGACCTTCATGATTGCCCACCGCCTGGGCACGCTGCGCAACTGCGACCTGCTGCTCACCGTGGAAGATGGGGAAGTGAAAGTCGTGGAGGAGCCAGTGGATTCGTTCCTGGAGCACCTGGTTCCGGGCAGCAGCGCCGCCGTCGTTGCCGCCGGAATAGTGAACTGACCGAGACGAGATCCTTAACCGATCTATTGGCAGCCCCCGGCGCCTCGCCGGGGCTGCCGCGGAGGACGCCCCAAAATACGTAGCCGCAGGCGCCCTCGCCTGCGGCACACGTTTCCTGCCGATCGCCAGATCACCCGATTCCGTCACGCGGCTTTCTTCGCCGCCACCGCTCCCACGATTCCCGCCGCCGCCAATCCCATCGCTACCCACTTGCGATGCGTGTCCAGCCAAAGCTGCGGGCTGCGCTCGCTGGCGCGGGCATCGAAGTCGCCGTGCGCTCCGTGATCGCCGGGAATCGGCTCCCACAGGTTATTCTTCCGATTCGGATCGTCGGCGCCGTCGTACTGCTGCGCCTCGTAGCAGGTGCGCGCCAGGTACTCGTCCAGCAACTCCGGCGCCACCTTGTTGCCCACGATCGCCTGCACCGAGGACCTTCCGACGTAGTACTCGCGCCGCGGATGGTGCGCGGCGTGGTACACCGCGCGCGCTCCGACCTCGGGCTGGAAGATCGGCGGCACCGGCTGCGGCTTGCGCGGCATTCGGTTCAGCACCCAGTCGAACTGGCGCGTGTTCAGCGCCGGCATGTGCACCGCGGTGAGCTTCACGTTGCTTTTGTTGTGAATCAGTTCGCTGCGGATGGAATCCATGAAGCCGCGGATGGCGTGCTTGGCCCCGCAGTACGCCGACTGCAGCGGGATGGACCGCTCGCCCAGCGCCGAGCCGACCTGCACGACGACGCCGCGGTCCCGCGGCCGCATCCGGGCCAGAGCGGAGCGGGTGCCGTTGACGAAGCCCAGGTAGCAGACCTCGGTGACCCGCCGGAACTCGTCGGCCGAGATCTCCTCGAAGGGCGCGAAGACGGAGGCGAACGCGTTGTTGACCCAGACGTCGATGAGCCCGAGATCGCGCTCGACCCGTTCGGCGGCCGCCTCCACGGCCTCGGCGTCGGCCACGTCGACGGGGATGGCCAGCGGCGTCCCGCCCGCGCGCTCGACC
>DASUBK010000495.1:0-3424 GCA_035763305.1 Terriglobales bacterium
CAATTTGCGGTCGCGAGCGCGGAATGCAAGAGTGCCGGAGGCCGAGGCGCGGCGACCGCGAAGATGATGCTCGCGAGCGCGCCCTTCAAGAGTGCCGGAGGCACGACAGGCCGAGCCCCGGAGGGGCGAGGCCGTAGCCCAGCACGACAAGTCCCGGAGAGGGACGGCACTCCTGCGCGAGGACGTGAGTCCGAGCACCCTCAGCGCCGCTACTTCCCCATCTGCCCATCCACCATCCGCCAGATGCCCAGCGGATTCGCCTCCTGCAACTCCTCCGGCAACGCCGCATCGGGAAATCCCTGCCAGCACACCAGCCGCGCGAAGCGGAAGATGGCGTGCGTTCCCACCGACGTCGATCTTCCATCCGACGTCGCCGGATACGGCCCGCCGTGCACCATCGCGTGACACACCTCCACGCCGGTGGGATACCCGTTCAGCACCAGCCGCCCAACTTTCGTCGTAAGCAACCGCACCAGGTCGGCGTACTCGCGCAGGTCCTGCTCCGTCGCGTGCAACGTCGCCGTGAGATGCCCGTGCAGGCCGCGCGCCAGCGACATCAGTTCTTCCCGCTTGCTGTAGCGCACCAGCAGGGCCGCGGGACCAAAGAGCTCCACGCCCAGCCGCGGATCGGTGGCGAACGCCGTGGCGTCGGTTTCGAACACCACCGCCGCCGCGGCATGCCCCGACTGCGCCGCGCTTCCCTGGCCGAGAACTTTGACTTGCCCGCTGCGCGACGAAACTCCCGAGCAGTACGCCGCGTGAATGCCCGCCGTCAGCAACGCCGACGACGGCGTGCCCGCCATCAGCTCGCCCAGTTTCGCCGCGAAAGCCTGTGCATTGTCGTCATCGGCGAGCATCACCACTCCCGGCTTGGTGCAGAACTGCCCCGCGCCCAGCGTCACCGAGGCGTGCAGCCCGCTCGCGATCTGCTCCCGCCGCTCCTTCATTGCGCCGGGAAGAATGAAGACGGGATTGATCGACCCCATCTCGGCATAAACAGGAATCGGCTCGGGCCGCGCCGCCGCCAGGTCCATCAGCGCGCGCCCGCCGGCGTGCGAGCCGGTGAAGCCCACTGCCTTCACCAGCGGATGCTTCACCAGCTGCTTGCCGACTTCGACTCCATCGTCAAACAGCAGCGAGAACACTCCTGCCGGCAATCCCGCCTTGGCCACCGCGCGCGCGATTGCCGCGCCCGCGATCTCCGAGGTTCCCGGATGCGCGGGATGCGCCTTCACCAGCACCGGATTTCCCGCCGCCAACGCCGATGCCGTATCTCCGCCCGCGACCGAGAACGCGATAGGAAAATTGCTGGCGCCGAACACCGCCACCGGCCCCAGGGGCACGTACATGGAGCGTACGTCGGGCTTGGGCTGCGGCTTGCGCTCCGGGTTCGCATGATCGATCCGGGCCTCCACCCACGAGCCCTCTTCGACCAGTTGCGCAAACAGATAAAGCTGGTTGCAGGTGCGGCCGATCTCGCTCTGGATGCGTCCCGCCGGCAATGCGGTCTCCAGCGTCGCGCGCTTGACCAGGTCCTCACCGCATGACTCCAGTTCCTGTGCCACCAGGCGCAAAAACTCGCCCCGCTTCTTGCCCGAGCGGCGGCCGTAAATGACAAACGCTTCGGCGGCCAGGCGCGCCGCCTCTTCGACCTCCGAATCCGCCGCGGCGTGAAATGCGGGCTCCAGCTTCTCGCCGTTGATGGGATTGACCGCGCGAAAGGTCCGCCCGCCGCGCTTGCCGGCTTTGCCGTTGATCAGAGAAGTACCGTTTAGTTCCATACGAGCCATTCAACAAGGAGGCACGGAGACACGGAGGTAGAAATGATCTCTTCTTCTTTCTCCGTGACTCCGTGCCTCCGTGTTTGAGATTTGTCTACCGCACGGCCACGCTGCTGCTGGCCTTGGCGCCTTTCGGACGATGTTCCAGCGCGGCGCGAATGATGCCCCGCGCCTGCTCCAGTTCCGCGCCCACCAACTCCATTCGCGGCGGACGCACGCGCGCGTTGCCCATCCCCGCCTCCGCCTGCGCCAGCTTGATCAACTGCACGAACTTCGGAACCGTGTCCATGCGCAGCATCGGGAGGAACCACTTATAGATGTCGAAGGCCTTGGCGCGGTCGCCGCGCAGCGCCGCCTCGAACAGATCCACCGACTCCCGCGGAAACGCGTTCGCCAGCCCGGCGATCCATCCCGTCGCGCCCATGGCGATGCCCTCGACGATGGCATCATCCACGCCGACGAAGACCTCCAGCCGATCGCCGACCAGGGCGCGAATCGCGGTCACGCGCCGCGCGTCGGTGCTCGACTCCTTCACCGCGTGCAGGTTCTCGTGCTCCTTCGCCAGCTCCGCGATCTGCTCCGGCAGAAAGTCCGTTCCGTACGCCACCGGATTGTTGTAGAGCATGCACGACAGCTTGGTGGCGCGGAACACCGAGCTGACGTGGTACTTCATCTCCCGCCAATCGCCCTTGTAAACGTAGGGCGGAAGCACCATCAGCCCGCTGCAGCCAACCTCCGCCGCCTCCTTGGCCAGTTCCACCGCCTCGGCGGTCGATAGCGAGGAATTCGCCGAGACCACCGGCACGCGTTTGCCGACCGCGCTCACCGTGGTTTCCAGGATGCGCCGCTTCTCCTCCCGCTGCAGGGTCGCGCCCTCGCCCAGCGATCCCAGGCAAACGATCCCGGTGCAGCCGTTGTCCACCAGCCAGCGCGCGTGCTCCTGCAGGAAGCCGAGATCGAGGCTGAGATCCGGCTTGAAGCAGGTAGTGATTGCGGGCATCACGCCCTTCCAATTCATAAGGCTCTCCTAAGTAGGAATCTCTTCCTGCGCCGCCTGCGCCAGGCTGCCCAGGCGCGCGGGAAACACCGGAGGCCGCACCGACTCGGGCCTCCATCCCAGCATAAACTCCATCGCCGGACCGCACACCCGGCCCTGGCACGGGCCCATGCCGCAGCGCGTCTGCAGCTTGGCCGCGCGCCAGTTCGAGTAGTGCCGCGCCCGCGCGAAGCTTACATCTTCGCAGCGGCAGACCAGCGTGTCATCGGACGCCAGCCGCTTCAGTTCGTCACGCAGCGCGAAGGTGCTCTCCAGCAGCTGCGCAAAACGAGTGTACGACGCGCGCCGCGGCAACAACTGTTGTGCCTTCGAGGTCTGCCCCGTCGCCACCAGCCCCGCAATCTGTCCTTCGACCAGCGACAGTTCCAGGCCGCCGATGCCCGTTGGCTCGCCGGCGCAGTACACATGCTCCACCGAGGTGCGCTGGCTGTCATCCACGCGCACAAAGCCGTTCTGCAGTTCACACCCGAGCAGCACGCCAAGTTCGCTGTTGGGCACCAGGCCGAAGCCGCAAGCGAGATAGTCGCAGGCAATCTCCTGTTCGCGCCCGCCGGAGCTGACAACCACGGCGCGCAACTGTCCGTCT
>DASUBK010000496.1:0-12129 GCA_035763305.1 Terriglobales bacterium
TGAGTAAACGACAGGGGCTCTCCGCTGCGCGGGTGTTGCAGTTCGAGAGCAGCGGAATGCAGGAAATTCCTTGCCGGCGCCGGCAATGACGGCCGGGTGGCGGCGCTGCGGCGGTCGGCCGCCGGCGCGCGTAATTCGTGCGGCGCGCCATACGTCGTATCGCCCACCACCGGGTGGTGATGCGAAGCCAGGTGGACGCGGATCTGGTGGGTTCGCCCGGTCTCGATCTTGATTTCGACCAGCGCGAATTTGCCGTACTCGGTCTCGAGCTTCTGCAGCACGCGATAGTGGGTGACTGCCTCGCGCGCCGCCGGCGTGCGCGGCCGCTCATCTTCGAACTGGTAGTAGCGCTCGCCGCTGACCACGCGCATGCGGGTGCGGTGCACCGGATCGCGGGCGATGGGAGTGTTGATGGTGCCGCGCTCGGGCGGCCAGCCATGCACGAGAGCGACGTAGGTCTTGTGCACCTCGCGGCGGGCGAACATGCGGGAGAGCTTGCGGTGGGCGCGGTCGTTGCGGGCCACGATCATCAAGCCGCTGGTGCCGCGGTCGAGGCGGTGCACGATGCCGGGCCGCCCCTCACCACCCACCCCGGAGAGTTGCCCGTAGCGGTGCAGCAGCGCATTGACCAGGGTGCCGCGATTGCGCGCATCGTCGGTGGCGCCGGCCCCGGCGTGCACCATCATGCCCGCGGGCTTGTTGATCACCGCGATGTCGTCGTCTTCGTAAAGCACGTCGAGAGCAATGTCTTCGGCGACGGCGCGCAGCGGCGGCAGTTTCACGGTGCCGCGAACGGCGATGCTCTCGCCGCCTTTCAGCTTGAGCGACGGCCGCGCTGTCTTGCCGTCAACCAGAACTTTTTGTTCGCTAATGAGCTGCTGCACGCGCACCCGGCTGAGATCGGGCATGTGCGCCGCGAGGTACTGGTCGAGGCGCTTGCCGGCCTGCTCGGATTCGACGATGTAGCTCTGTGCGGGAGAGGACATCCAGGGGCTAATCCGCGGCGTGGCTGGAGCGGCGCTTGCGGGCGTGCATCTTCTCCGACTGGATATAGCCGCGCAGCACCGCATTGATGGCGGTCTGACACTCGGGACCACGCTTGAGGAAAAAAGCGACGATGTCGCTATCAAGGTGGAGCGTGACCTGCTTCTTTCGCTTCTTGTTCTTCCCAGGCACCAAAATGGCTTCTGCGAAGAACTTCTCGTCAAGACGCGGAATCTCGCTCAGATCGATTTCGTCATCGCGCATCCGTAACACTCGATTCCAATCAGTCTTCGAGCGCCGTTTCGAGGAGCTTTTGTTCATACAGAGTGGCCTTTCTGAAGCAAACGATCCGCCGCACACCGGGCAAGGGCTCTGTGAACGCGACCAGCACGGTGACAAAACCGAGAATCCCGATGGATGTCCAGCGCTCTTCTCTGTAGTCCTCGCGCGTGTCGGCACGGACAAACATGGGCCCTTCGAAAACCTTGGCGGCATCGAGGAAATCGAGCCCATGCTTACGCAGGTTTGATTTCCGTTTCCGCTCGTCCCATTCGTAACGCACCGACGAGCGTAACTCCAAGCGCAGCTGCGGTCAAAAGGGAATTACCTCGCCGCCCGCGCCACCACCGCCTGCGGCTGGATGCGGCTGCGGCGCAGCCACAGCAGGCCGCCGGCGATCACCAGCAGGATGGAGATGAACTGCGTTCCCGTCATCATGCCGCCAAACATGGAACCGCGGTCGGGATCGTCGCGGATGAATTCCAGGAAATAGCGCGCCACCCCGTAGATGAACAGGTAGGAGCCGATCACCTGGCCTTCGAACTTCTTGTGCTTCACCAGCCAGTAAAGGAAGAGGAAGTTGCAGAGCTCCACCGCCGACTCAAAAAGCTGTGTCGGCTCCAGCGCCACCCCCAGGGGAGTGCCGACCCACTGCTTGGCCAGCGGATTGGTGAAAGTCACACCCCAAAAATGTGTGGTGGGCTTGCCGTAGCAGCAGCCGGCGGCAAAGCATCCCAGGCGGCCGATGGCGTGTCCGATGGCGAGGCCGGGAGCAAACGAGTCGCAGGTGCGCAGCGCCGGCATGCGGTGGCTGCGGATGTACCACACCGAGGCGGCAACGGCCGCGATCAGGCCGCCATAGAACACGCCGCCCGCTTGCAGGGTAGCGAAGCTGAAGATCTCGCCGGGATGCGCGGTGTACCAGCTCCAGTCGTTGACGATGAGCAGCACCTTGGCGCCGACAATGGCCGAGAGCACGGCGAGGATGCCGAGGTTCCAGACCTTGTCGGGGTCGAGACCCTGCCGCCTTCCCACCTTGACGGCGACCGAAAGGCCGGTGATCACGCCGATCGCGACCAGCACGCCGTAGGTGGGAAGGCTGAAGTTGCCGAGATGAAAGAGTCGAGGGAACACTGGTTATTCGATGTTACGGAGCTGCGGCGGGCCGCAGAAATCGCTTCTCTCAAAGTGTAACAGTGGGAAGGCAGGAAGGGGTATTTCGGCAGCTCAGTACCTCAGTATCTCGATGCCGGAGGTCGAGCCCGGTCACAAAAGAGATTGAGGCCGAGATACGGAAATACTGACGCACTGAAATACCGTTTAGGCTCGAGCAGGGAAGCGGATGGCAAAAAGAAATCCCGCGGGAAGCTGAAAGCTAAAAAGCCGACCCACATCGCCGTGAGGTGGTTCCGTCAATGAACCGTCCCTATTAGGGTGGGAACCCGCCGAGACCCTTTAGGCATTTCCGCGTGGCGGAACATTGCACACCGGATCTTTTTTCGAGTCAGGTCCCCGGTCATTGAGGCGTTGGTTCAAAAAACGAGTAACCACCCGACACCAACGTAGCAGGCCGGCTTTCTGAATTCGATGCTAGGGGAAGGGGAGCAGCGACGCAAGTGGCTGGACGCAAATTGTTGGTACTCAGGTTGCAACGGGCTTGGCCGCCCCCGGCTCCAGTACCGTGCGAATGTCGTTCCACACCAGCCAGTGGGCGTTGAGGCTCACCGCGCCGTGCTTTCTGTAGAAATGCCGCGCCGCTTGGTCGGGATCGACACAAATCTTCGCCGCGTTGTTTTCCACGAACCACTGAGCCAGTCTCCGCAGCAGCTCCGCGGCCACGCCCATCCCGCGAAACTCCGGGATGACGTTGAGGAACTGCAGTTCGCCATCGCAGGCGAAACGGCGCGTGAGGTGGCCGGAGATGAAGCCGGCCACTCTATCCTCGTGCACCGCCGCGTAGGTGACGCGGCCGGCGAACGCCTTCTGCGGCTTGGCATCGCCTTGGAGATAGGCCGCCAGCCGCCGCTGCCAGTACTCCTCCGTCTCCCACTCGGCGGCGCGCATCTTCGCCATCGCGGGCACGTCGGAGATGGTGGCGAGGCGATATTCCATCAAAGAAAAAACGAGGACGCCGCGGCGTCCTCGTTGCTCCTGGTTTCTGGTTATCCCGCGCGGCGGCTGTCGGCGAGAACCTCGTCCAGCATGCCGCTGAGCGAGTGGGTGCGCTGGTGCAGGTCGTCGGCGATGGCGTCATACTTGCGCTGCAGCACGTGGAACTCGTCGGCGATGTTGAGCGCCGCCAGCACGGCGAGGCGCGCCGAATCGATGGTGGCGGTCTGCTCGGCGACCGCACGCATCTTGCTGTCCACGTATTCGGCGAGCTTGAAAATGTAATCGGGGTCCGAGCCCCGCAGGTTGTAGGCCTGGTCAAAGATTTCGACCCGGACGCTGTTGTTGGACTGGCTCACGTGTCCTCCGCCCTGGATTGTGCCGGTGGCGCTGGAACGATTATCCCTCGCTTCGCTCATCCGTCAATTCATCAATTTGGCGCAGCATCTTTTCTACTCGGGTACGTACCTCTTCGCGCTCGCGGCGCAGGCCTACCACCTCGGAGCGCAAGGTCTCGAATTCCTCCTCGCGCGTTTCCAGTTGTTCGCGCAGGCGGGAGGCGTCGCGCTCGGCGGCGGCCTTGGCCTCGCGCGCCGCCTTCAGCAATTCGATGGTGCGGTAAACCTTCTCTTCCAGCGCGTGGAAATCATCGGCAGAAACTTCGGTGGACAACTCGCGCATCGCCTTCACAGACATTCGCTTCACGCCTCGGGGGATGATTTTTTATCGGACGGCGTGCGCAGTATAGCGCGGCCCTCCTTGTGGATTCTCGGGGTTTTGAAAATTTTCTGAGGTGCGAAGAATTGGGTGAGTTGGGGATTGGGTGATGGCTCCAGGCGCCCGGAATTTTTCTCCGGCTCTGCAGCAATCGCCCAATCACCAACTCACCCCATCAATGCCGTAGACGCCGGCGCGCGGGCTATTGCTTGGCCATGTTCGGCATCACGTCCCACGCCTTCCAGAACGCGTCCATGTCGGCGGGGCGGCCGAAGGAGACGCGCGCGTACTGCTCCATGCGCGGGAACGGACGGCCGATGGAGACATTGAGCCGGCGGAAGTGCCCGATCACGTCGCGCACCGGGCGCCCGGTTTCGATCATGGCGAAGTTGGCGTAGGAGGGAATCACCTTAACCCGCCGCGAGGAGCACTCGCGCAGGAAGGCGGCGCGATCGGCGGCGTTGCGCGCCACCGCAGCTTTCATCGCACGATCGTCGTTGAGCGACGCCAGGCCCGCGAGCAGGGCGATGACGTTGCCGTTGTCGGCTTCCTGGTAAAGTCGCAGCTTCTTGGTGGTCTCCTCCGCCGCGACCGAGTATCCCAGCCGCAGGCCGGCCATGCCGTACACCTTGGAGAACGTACGCGCCACGATGATGCGCGGGTCGTCCACCGGCTTCTCGATGAATGAGACGTAGTCCTCCGCGTCGGTGGCGAAGTGGTGGTACGCCTCGTCGATGAGCACGTAGGTGTTGGCCGGCAGCTTGCGGAGGAAGGCTTCGATATCGCGGCGCGGCGTCAGCGTGGCGGTGGGGTTGTTGGGATTGCAGATGTAGATCAGGCCGGTGTCGTTGCCGGTGCGCGCCAGCATGGCGTCGAGATCGTGGGCGAAGTTGGCGGTGAGCGGCACCTCGACCACCTCCGCGTTGTGCGCGCGCGCGTAAGCGGCGGTGGATTCGAAGGTCGGCACCGCGGCGATGAGCTTGCGGCCGGGGCCGGTAAACGCGCGGGCCGCCATCGCCAGCACCTCGCTGGAGCCGTTGCCGATCAGCACCTGCTTGGCGGAGACATTGTTATAGGCCGCGATCTTCTGTTCCAGTTCGCCGTAGGCGCGGAAGGGATAGCGGTTGCCATAGCGCAAGGCCTCGGCGGCGACCGCGGCGGCGCTGGGAAACATGCCGTAAGCGTTTTCGTTGGCGCTCAGGATGACGACCGGCTCGTCCATCCCCGCTAGCCGCGCGTCCATGGTGGCGGCTGCGAAGCTCTCGATCGGCAGCGACGACAGGATCGCCGCACCCGCGGCGCCCGCGCCCAGACTTCCCAAAAATCCTCGCCGTGTGAAGGCCATCTTCCACCCCCTCGTGATTGGCGGGCATTTTACCGCTTCGCCAGGGGCATTGGCTTAACTGTTTTTCGGAACGACTCGGAAGGAACCGGCCGCGCGAGGACCGTCAGTGCTTTTGCGCGGCCTTGGGATGAGGCGCAGGCTTGGTCTCTTTCGCCGGCTTGTGCTGCGGCCGCTGCACCACCGAGCCACGGTGGAAGCCGCTGCCGGGCGAGAATCCGCCACGATGTCCGCGCCCCGCCCAGGCAGGAGCGGAAGCTGCGCAGAGCAGTACCAGCGCGGTACCAATGAGTCTCAACTTCATTGACCGGACGAGCATACACGCCACGCCGGCGCGAGTCCATCTGTGTGACTAGGTGGGACCTTCGTGTCCTTGCTGTGGAAGCAAGGGCCGGTGCACACCAAGGACACGAAGGCCGCACAAAGGAAACCGCTACTGCCCCGTGAAGTGGAACGTCTTCAGCATGTGCGAATAGGTGTTCTGCAATTTGCCGAAGTCCTGTTGCGGCGCGACGAAGATCATGTAGAACACCTCGCCGTTGGGCGCGCCGATGGCCACCAGCCAATCGCGTTCCGGAATGGCGCGGCCGCTGCGCTGGATGGGCGACTGGCTCGACAGTTCCACCGAGCGCGCATCCATGCCGTTGACCCGGATAGACTGCGGGTTGCCGTTGGCCTGCATTCCCGGATTCTGCTGTTGCATGCCGCTGACCAGTTGCTGCACCGCCTGGTCCAGGGAATTGGCGCCCTGCGGCGTAAAGCTGCTGACCGCAACGCCGTAGGCAATGGAACCGTTGGCGACGCCCGCCTGCGGCGCTATCGTCAGCCCCTGCTGGTCCGATGCCACCTGCCAGTTGGAGGGAAATTGGAAGGTGATGCCGTTCTGGTTATAGGTCTGCCAGTTGCCGCTGGGCGCGACCTGCTGCCAGGCGACATTGCCCATGGACGCCTGGGCGGCGGGCGCGGTGCCGGCGGGCATGCCGGTGTTGTGGATCTGCCCCGACTTCGCCATCTGCCCGATCTGCTCGGCGGTGTAGGCCTGCACGCTGCGCGCCTGGTTGCGCACCTGGTCGAATTGCGCCGAATTCACGATGTATTGCTTCTGCGGCCAGTTCTGGATTTCCTTCTGCACCGCGGTAACGCGATTGCCCGGATTGGGGTGGTCGCTGAGGAACTGCGGCCCGCCGTTGCCGGCTTCCTTTTCCAGCGTCTGGAAGAAGATGGCCATCTGCTTGGGATCGTAGTTGGCCTTCCACATGATGATCGCGCCCACAGCGTCGGCCTGGGCCTCATCACCGCGGGAGTAGCGCAGGCTCAACACGCCGGCGCCAATTTGCCCGCCGAGTTGGGCGACGGCTCCGCCGATGCCGCCCACCGCCTGGCCCAGCGCGCCGAGTATCGCGCCCAGGGTTCCATATTCCTGCTGCTTCACCGCGCCCTTGATGGAGTGCTGCATGTAGACGTGCGACATCTCGTGCGCCAGCACACCGGCGAGTTGCGCCTCGTTGGCCGCGGCGGTAATGGTGCCGACGTTCACGAAGATCGGGCCGCCGGGCAGGGCGAAGGCATTGATGTCCTTCTCCTGCACCACGTGGAACTGGTAGGGCCACGAGTACTGCTGCGGAATTTGCGCTTGCAGCTTGCGTCCCAGTTGCTGGATGTATTGCGTGACCGGGCTGGAATCGGGCAGCACCGGCATCTGCTGGTAGACCTCGCCCATGGCCTTCTGGCCGATCTGCTCCTGCTCCTGCTTGGTCATCGGCACCTTGCCGGGATCGGGCAACTGTGGCGCGGCCACCGCGGCCAGCATCCACACGGGCTCCGCCACCAGGATCACCATCAACAGCGCGACTGCGCGGGTAATTCGCCTTACGTTCATGCTCCCTTCCTTGCGCGACACGCAGTATCCCCTTACCGGCGTGCTTGCCGGCCGGAGTTGCACCGCATGTCAAAGGACCCTGCTTTCTTAGATGCAGCCCTGCCGGGCGACGATGAAAGAGTAGAGACCGGAGCAGAGTACGCCAAGCAGGAAAAAAGGGCGCCATAGGGCGCCCTGGGTTGCTTTCCCGATTCCGGTTATTTGTGATCGAGCAGCGAGCCGCTGGCCACCTCGCGACGTCCGCCGGCGCCGCTGCGCGCGCTCTTGGCCGCCGCGGGCGCGGCGAACTCCGGCCCGTACTTCTCCAGCAGCACCGGCACCAGCGCTCCTTCGGCTTCCTTCACGAACACCATCCGGCCTTCGGGGTTGAGATCGATACGCACGAAGTCGCCCAGTTTCACCTGCCCGGTCGCCACCAGGTTGGCCAGCGGGAAGACGATGAAGCGCTCGATGGCGCGTTTCAGGTGGCGGGCGCCGTACTTGGGATCGGTGCCTTCCTTCATCAGGAATTCCTTCACCTGGGGCGTGCAGCTGAAGACGAACTGGTTGTTGCCGGTGGCCTGCAGGATGCGCTGCTGCACCATGCCCAGTTCGATCTCCAGGATCTGCTCCAGGTGTTCGGGGCGCAGCGTGCGGAAGACCACGATCTTGTCGATGCGGTTCATGAACTCGGGCGAGAACTTGCGCCGCGCCGCTTCCACCGCGCTGCGATTGATCTTCTCGTCGAGCTTGGAGTCGATGGCCTGCGGCTTGCGCGCGAAGCCCATGCCGCCTTCCATCATCTCGGTCATTTCGCCCGCGCCCAGGTTCGAGGTCATGACGATCAGGCAGCTGGACAGGTCCACGCGGCGGTTGTCGCCCAGCGTCAGCGTGGCTTTGTCGAGGATGCCCAGCAGCAGCTGCCACAGCGCGTCCGAGGCCTTCTCGATTTCGTCGAAGAGCAGGATGGACAGCTTCAGCTTGTCGGTGTGCCACTGGTTGACCGCTTCCTGGGTGAGCAGGGGGTGGGTCTCGCGGTGGCCGAGATAGCCCGGCGGCGAGCCAATCAGCTTGGCGATCTCGTGGGAGTGCTGGAACTCGGCGCAATCGATCTTGATGCAGGCGCGCGGGTCGCCAAAGAGCGACTCGGCCACGACTTCGACCACGCGCGTCTTGCCCGACCCGGTGGGGCCGAGAAAGAGGAGGTTGCCGACGGGACGGCCCGGCGGGTTCAGCCCGGCAAGGAACATCTGGTAGATCTCAGCTACCTTTTCGATCGCCTGGTCCTGGCCGACGATTTTGCGGCGCAGCTGAGTTTCGAATTCCTGCGCGTCTCCACTGCGGCGAGTTGGATCGAGTGTCGTATTTAGACCGGTTTTCATAATCCCCAACTTCTGTGGGACCCGCGTCTCCGCCTCAGCAGAGACTGCATAGTTTGTGTGAGATGGAAGTTAGCGGCCGTAAGTTGTTTACCAGTGGGTCATCAGCTGCTTGCGGCGCTCACCCCATGCACCCACTCCCTGATTCTTTAGATGCAGGCTTGAGGCGGACGTTCTAAGCCGGAGTGGTCCCGTTCCGATTTGAGAGAGAGGAGCGGCTGCCTGTGGAAAACTTCTGCTTGCATCCGCGCCGAGGGCGCCTCCATCGAAATAAGCAGAGCTGCCGGAGGCCGGGAGCGCGCGGGACCGCTCTCGACGGGAGTCGGTGAACCCAGGTAACTACCGGGGTAGCGGAAATTGCGTGCTACTATCGGGGGCACACCAGCAACTCTGGATTGGATCCACATCATGTCCCGCGTACCTCCCGTAAAAGTACTTGCCGCGACCGCGTGCCTGCTGCTTCTTTCCTTTGTTTTCATCGTGTTCGGTCACCTTCGCCCGGAAACGGCGTCGGCCGAGCCCCTTCCCGCCGACACCCCCAATAACAAGGTTCCGGCGGCGCAGACGGCCCCGGTTCCGCCTCCGGGAAGCGTGGTGTACGTCACCCAGAAGGGCGACTCCATGCCCACCATCCTCCGCCACTACTGGCGCGAGAGCATGTTCATGACGCATGCCGAGATGGAGACCGCCATCCGGCAGGTCAACCACGACCTGAAGGGCAATTTCTTCAAGCCGGGGATGCAGATCATCATTCCCGGGATGAATGGCCCGATCGTCGAAAAGTCGATCCCGGTGAAGCGCGATTATGAGGTGCGTGCGGTCTACCTGACCGGCATCATGGCCGGCAGCGCGCGCGGGCTGGAGATCATGCGCCAGTGGCGCGCCAGCGGCGGTAACGCCGTCGTCTTCGACATCAAGGACAGCGACGGCATCCTGCGCGTTCCCTTCCAGAACGAGGTCATGAGCAGCGACAAGAGCGTCTCCATTCCCAACCTGCCCAAGCTGGTGCGCTTCATTCATGGGCTGGGAATGCACGCCATCGGCCGCATCGCCATCTTCCGCGACGAGCGCCTGGTGACCGTGCATCCCGAGCTGGCGGTGCGCTCGCGCAAGACCGGCCAGCCGTGGAAGGAAAACGGCAAGCTGGTGTGGACCGATCCCTCGAACCCCAAGGTGGAAGCCTACAACCTGGCGCTGGCGAAGTACGCCGCCGACTCCGGCCTGGATGAGATCCAGTTCGACTACGTCCGCTTCCCGGCGGAGGGCGATCAGAAGGATGCGCAATTCTATTTCGAGGGCCTGACCTCGGCGCCGCCGCGGGATGACATCGTGATTCCGCCGTCGGAGAGGCCGGCCGCCGCCGTGGTTAAGACTGCGGCTGCGAAGACCGCGGCCAAGAGCGGCAAGACCGCCGCGGCCAAGCCCGAGCATCGCCGCCTCGACGGCACCGAGTTGACCGCCGACGAGATGCCCAAGGGCTGGCAGCGCTCCGACGTCATCGCCAACTTCCTGCGCCACGCCTATGAAACCATCCATCCGACCGGCGCTCTGTTCTCGCTGGATGTGTTCGGGGTGATGGCGTGGCAGCGGCAGGTGGACCTGTCGCACACCGGGCAGGACATCGTGCGCATGGCGCGCCACTGCGACGTGCTCTCGCCGATGATCTACCCCTCGCACTTCTTCGGCATGGACGGCTACACCGACCCGGGTGACGCGCCGGAGCACTTCATCTCCGAATCCATGGATCGCTTCCGCAAGATCACCGAGGGCAGCGGAGTGGTGCTGCGGCCGTGGTTGCAGGCCTTCGCCTGGCGCACCAAGACCTACTCGCCGGAATACATCCAGACCCAGGTGGCCGTGGCCCGCGCCCACGGCGGCATCGGCTTCCTGTTCTGGAATGCGCGCAATGACTACAGCAAGCCGTTCGCGGCCATGCCGGCGATGCGCAAGGACCCGGCCAAGTTCTTCCGCGGCGACGAACTGCCGAAGAGCGTGGCCCAGGGCGGCCCGGCGCCGGCGGCGGTTACCAACCCTTAGCGGTTTCCTGCGCTTGACAGGAGCCCGGCTTCCCGCCGGGCTTTTTTATTGGGCGATTGGGTGATTGGACTGGCTTTCAATACCAATCCAATCATCCAATCATCCAATCACCCAATCACCCAATCGCCAAATTCCTCCAAGTACGGAAGTCACATGGCTTGGTGACCATTTTTTGCCGGTCGCAGTACCGGCAGCGCCTCGTATAATGTTCTGTGCATCCCCGGAAGCCGCCACCTGTTGCTCCGGCGACCTCTCCCGGCGGCACACGACGTCGCTGTTCGGCCTAGAGAATCCAAAGGAGCGCGTACATGCCCATTCAGACCACCGAGAAGATCTGGCACAACGGAAAACTCATTCCCTGGAAAGACGCCACCGTCCACGTCATGGCTCACGTGGTGAACTATGGCTCGTCGGTGTTTGAAGGCATCCGCTGCTACGCCCCGCCCAGCGGGCCGGCCATTTTCCGCGCTCACGAACACATCCAGCGCCTGCTGGATTCCTCCAAGATTTACCGCATCGACGTGGAGTACACCCGCGACGAACTGGTGCAGGCGATGCTGGAGACCGTCGCCGCCAACCGCACCTGGCCCTGCTACATCCGGCCCATCGTCCTGCGCGGCTATGGCGAAGCCGGGGTGAACCCCTTCAACTCGCCCACCGAGGTCTACATCGCGAATTATCCCTGGGGCAAGTACCTGGGCAGCGCCGACGAGGGCGTAGACGTGTGCGTCTCTTCCTGGACCCGCATCGCTCCCAATACCCTGCCGGCCATGGCCAAGAGCGGCGCCAACTACATGAACTCGCAGTTGATCAAGATGGAAGCCATCATGAACGGCTACGTCGAGGGCATCGCGCTGGACGCCAACGGCTACGTCAGCGAAGGCTCGGGCGAGAACCTGTTCGTGGTGCGCCAGGGCACCATCTACACCGCGCCGCTAGGCAATTCGGTGCTGCCGGGCATCACCCGCGACAGCGTCATCCGCATTGCCCGCGACCTGAAAGTCCCGGTGGTGGAGCAGGTGATTCCGCGCGAGATGCTCTACATCGCCGACGAGGTCTTCTTCTCCGGCACCGCGGCGGAGATCACGCCCATTCGCTCGGTCGACAAGATCAGCGTGGCCAAGGGCACGGTCGGGCCGATCACCAAGGCCGTCCAGAAGGAGTTCTTCGGCATCCTGAACGGCACCGAGCCGGACCGCTACCACTGGATGACTCCGGTGCCGGTGAAGGCGCGGCAGCCGGTGGGAGTCTAAGAAGTTCCGATTGCCGATTTGCGATTTGACGATTTGGCCCGGCCCAAGCCGGGCCTTTGGTCTTTTGCCAGGCCCATGCCGCGTCATCCCGAGCGCAGCGAGGGATCTGCTTGAATCGCGTCGATGAGGTTGGGGTCTACAACAGGTCCCTCGCTGCGCTCGGGATGACAC
>DASUBK010000497.1:0-3445 GCA_035763305.1 Terriglobales bacterium
TTGGAAGGACCTTTTGCAGTTCGATGAGGGCTAACGATGGCAGTCACCATTGACGAAGTGCAGGTAGAGGTGAGCGACCGGCCGCAGCAGTCGCAGCCCGCGGCCGCAACTCCCCGCGAACCGAAAATCGACCTGGCGACCGCGCTGCAGCGGCTGCGCGAGCGCCAGGCCCGGCTGAAGGCGGACTGACGTGCCCGATACCCCAGTCACCGCGCAATCCGTCAGCGTCTACAACGCCACGCCCACCGTCAAGGTGGACAGCCAGTCGAACCCGACTGTCGACGCCCAGCTGCTCGCCATGGAGATGCGCGAAAGCGAAGGCGGCCTGACCGCGATGGAGTTGCGCTTCAGCAACTTCGGCAGCTTCTCCAGCGGCAAAGCAGGATACGTGTTCGAGGACGACAAGGTGCTGAAGCTCGGCGCAAATATCGAGGTTTCCGCGGGCGACCAAAGCTCTCCCACCGCGATCTTCAGCGGCAAGATTTCCGCGCTGGAGGGCCGCTACTCCTCCGAGCATCCTCCCGAGCTGGTGGTGCTCGCCGAGGACGCACTCCAGGCAGCACGAATGAAGCGCCGCAGCAAGGTCTACGACAACACCACCCTCGACGCGCTGGTCAGCGCCGTGGCCACCGCCTGCGGCCTGACACCCAAAACCGACGGCCTCTCCGACAACATCGGCACCCAGGTGCAGTGGAACGAATCGGACCTGGCCTTCCTGCGCCGCATCCTCGCCCGCTACGACGCCGACCTGCAGGTGGTGGGCCAGGAACTGCACGCCGCCAGGCGCTCGCAGGTGCAGCGCAACCAGATCGATCTTAGCCTCGACGGAAAGCTCCGCCAGGCGCGCGTGCTCGCCGACCTGGCCCAACAAGTGACCAAGATCGAAGTCTCCGGCTGGGATTTTTCCCAGGGGCAGGCCGCTTCCGCCACTCGCAGCGGCAACACCCCCGGACCCGGCTCCGGCCGCGCCGGCTCCGATCTGCTGCACGACACTTTCGCGGAGCGCGCCGAGCAGCTGGCCCACATCTCCGTGCGCAATCACGCCGAGGCGCAAAGCGTCGCCGATGCCGAGTTCCAGCAGCGCGCGCGCCGCTTCGTTACCTTGCACGCCACCACCGAGGGCAACGCCGCCCTGCACGTCGGCACCCATGTCAACGTTGCCGGTCTCGGCCCGCGCTTCAGCAACGTCTACTACGTCGTCGCCGCCACCCATCGTTTCGACCAGGACCACGGCTACCTCACCGACTTCACCGCCGAGTGCGCCTTCCTGGGAGGTGGAGCATGAGCCTCCTCCTGCACGAAGCCTCCTTCAGCCTTATGGCGCCGGCCGCCTACCTCGCCAAGGTTGTCAGCGTCCAGGATCCCGACAATCTCAACCGCGTCCAGCTGCGCGTCTACAACTGCGACGGCAACTCCGACCAGGACGGCCCGGTGTGGGCCCGCGTCGCCGTTCCCTTCGCCGGCAACCGCAAGGGCGCCTTCCTGTTTCCCGATGTCGGCGACGAGGTGCTCGTCGTCTACCTCTCCGCCGACTCCCGCTTCCCCGTGGTCATCGGCGGCCTATGGAACGGCGCCGACAAGGCCCCCGACCAGTTTGGCGGCGCCGGCGACAAGGTCGACCGCTGGACCTTCACCGGAAAAAACGGCACCAAAATCTCCATTGTCGAGGAGCAAAGCGGCCAGGAGACCATCAAGCTGGAAACCCCCGCGGGGCAGAAGGGAACTTTTACCGATCAGGGCGGCGGCTCGATCGAGCTGGCGCTCTCGAACGGCAACAGCGTCAAGCTGGACACCCAGGGCATCACCGTGGACGCGGCGGCCAGCAAGGTCACCATCACCGCCTCCAGCCAGGTCGAAGTCAATGCCGCCCAGGTCACCGTCAATGCCGCTATGTCGCAGTTCAGCGGCACCATCCAGTGCCAGACCATCATTGCCACCAGCGTGGTCGGCACCAGCTACACCCCGGGAGCGGGCAACATATGGTAGGCCACGACGTAGTGGTGCGCGGCATCGGCTTGGAAGCCGAGCGCAAGCCCCGCCCGGTGCTGCTGGCCATGCGCGATTCCGACTTTCCGCAGCGCTTCTTCGCCGATCTCGGACAGCCGCGCAACCGGCGCCTCTCCAGCGCCAGGGCGGCGGAGTACGGCGACTCCGGCTACCTTCGCCTGCTGCAGCCGGTGCAGCGCATGGTGCAGGTCGCACTGGTGGATCTGTCGTGCGCCGTCGTCGGTGAGCCGCGTCTCAGCGGGCGCAAGGTGGAAAGCGCGGGGCTGGTCATCCGCCGCGTCGCGCGCTCCGGCGATCTTCGCGACCGGCAGAGCGACGAACGCATCGCCCGCCACGATCGCAAGCTGGAGGCTTGGGTCCGGAACGTCGACGGCAAGTTCCGCTGGCGGCAGTTGCGGCCCAACGACGACGACCTCGATCCCGATCCCACCCGCCGCCCGGCGCTGCGCAGCGGCCAGCAGGAACTCGATCGCCAATTGCTCGCCGCCACCCTCGCCACCGCCGATACCGAAGTCTTCTCGCCCGCCTTCGTCGTCCCCCCGGACATCTGCGAGCGCACCGGCCGCACCATCGTCTTTGCTGCCATCCCGACCGCCAGCAGCGAGGTCTCCGACGCGCCTCCCGCAGCCCTCGAAATCCCCGCCGGCAGCCTCGACACCATGATTCCCCCCTTACTGCGCCCCGGCTCGCATTCCGTGCCCCTGGCCGGCGCTGGCGTCGACCACCGCTACATGTCCCCCGACTTCTGCGCCGCCAACAACGCCGCCGACTTCAACCGCTTCAGCGGCTTGATGCAGACCCTGGCCCTCGGCTTCGGCGCCTTCGAGAACACTCCCGAGGGCCAGGCGCTGCGCGACGCCCTCAATCGCCGCCGCGTCACCTTCGGCAAAGACAGCAAGGAAAAACTCGCCGACTTCCTCGCCCGCGCCCACACCTACCTCCTGGGCTACAACCCGGAGACCAATGCGCCCTCCGACTCCCTCCGCATGCCCGATTCCTGGGACGCGGTGACCGCGCAGGACGAGGCCGCCTTCCGCCGCGCCGCCGAATCCGCGGTCCGCGCCCGCAGCGCCCGCCTCCTCGCCCGCGAAGGTCGCTTTCAGGATCACACCCACCTCTACCGTCTGCGCGTCTTCGTCCGTCTCAAGCCCGAGCCGCCCTGCCCGGGCAAAACCCTGTGGAGCCCCTACAGCGACCTCTTCCAGATCGCCCCGTGGTACGAGTCGGCGGGCGTCGCCGGGCCGCCCGTGCCCTTGCCCGACCCCACCCAAGATTTTCTGAAAGCCGCCAAGCCCAACGTTAGTTTCGTCGTCCCCGACTCCCTCATGAGCACCATGCAGGCGGCGTCGCTGCAAAAGATGAGCGGCGGCAGCGTGAGCCCCACCAAGCTCGGCCTCACCTTCCTGTGCAGCTTCAACATCCCCATCATCACCATCTG
>DASUBK010000498.1:0-2844 GCA_035763305.1 Terriglobales bacterium
CGTCGTTGGTCGTTGGCAAGCCGGGTCTGGCTAACGACAAACGACCAGCGACTAACGACGGGCTACCACTTCATCAAATCCACTTCGTCCACGTTGACCGTCTCCTTATTCCTGAAGAAGGCGATCAGGATACCCAGACCGACGGCGGCTTCGGCGGCCGCATCGGTGATTACGAAAATCGAGAACACCTGCCCGTGCAGGCCGTAGAGCCGCGAGAAGGCCACCAGGTTCAGGTTGACCGCGTTCAGGATCAGTTCGATCGACATCAGGATGATGACCACGTTGCGGCGGGTAATCACCCCGATGGTGCCGATGACGAACAGCGCGGCGGCCACGACGAGATAGTGAAGTGTCGAGATTTCCATGTCACTCAGCTTTGAGCTCTGAGCCTTGAGCTCTGAGCTTGATCGTGCAATGCCCTCAATCCCCGCCTTCTTCGTGAGCGTGAGGTCGTGCCAAGCTTCCATCCTCACGCTGCTCCAGTTCAGAGCTCACAGCTCGGAGCTCACAGCTAAATCCTTTTCTTCGCCATCACCACCGCGCCGACGATCGCCACCAGCAGCAGCAGCGAGGCGATTTCGAACGGCAGCAGGTAATTACGGAACATCGCCAGCGACACCTGCTGGGTGTTGTACTGCTCCGGCAACGGCGCCGCCGTCGCCGGGAAAATCGCGCTTCCCTTCACGTACACGTACACGAACAGCGCCGCCAGGGCCGCCGCGGCCAGCAAGCCCACGTGCCACTGGTGGTTGAACTGCTCCTCGCGCTGCGCTTTTTCGATCGAGACCAGCATGATCACGAACAGGAACAGCACCATGATGCCGCCGGCGTAGAGGATGATCTGCACGCCGGCCACGAAGGGCGCGTAGAGCATCAGGTACAGGCCGGCGAGCGCCAGCAGGGTGGTGATCAGCGCCAGCGCCGAGTGCACCGGGTTCTTGCGCGTGATCACCGCCACCGCGCTGGCGATGGCGATCGTCGCCAGCAGGTAGAAAAAGAAAGTTGGGGCTACAGGCGTCATCGCTGGTACACCGTCGGTTCGGGGCCGCGTTCCAGGCGCGCGCGGTCGAGGACCAGGCCGTCGCGGCTGTACTGGGCCAGTTCGTAATCCTGGCTGAGCTCGATGCAATCGGTGGAGCAGGCTTCCTGGCACAGGCCGCAGAACATGCAGCGGCTCACGTCGATGGTGAAGCTCTTCAGCTCCTTGCGCTTGGTCTCCGGGTTGCGCTCGCTGGTCACGGTAATCAGGTGCTCGGGACACGCCAGCGCGCACAGGTTGCAGGCGATGCACATGGTCTCGCCGGTGTCCGGGTTGACGCTGAGGCGCGGCAGCCCGCGATAGCGCTCGGCGATGGCCGGGCGCTCCAGCGGATACTGCTCGGTGTAAACCTCACTGGGTTTCTGGTAACGGAACGTGACCCCGAGGCCCTGCAGCAGGTCGGCGAGGAAGATCTTGCGCAGCATCGGCGCAATGCTCACAGCAGCACCCCCACGACCGCGGTCACCACCAGCACGCCCAGCGACACCGGCAGCAGCACCTTCCAGCCCACCTTCATCAGCTGATCGAAGCGGTAGCGGGGGAAGGTGCCGCGATACCAGATGTACAGGTACATGAAGACCGCGACCTTGATGGAAAACCAGAAAATGTCCTGCACGCGGACGCGCACCGGCGGGGCCAGCATGACCAGGCCGATCACGCCCAGCGCGCCCGCCAGTCCCCACAAGCCGAGGGTCTGAATCTTCAGCAGCGGATGCTTGGGCATGCGCACGGCATTGAAGACGGTCAGCGCGGCCAGCAGCAGGAAGAACGCGCCCGGCGCCAGGGAGAAGATAGTGTCCCAGGTGTCGCCGCCCAGCCAGTTGGGGAAAGGCCGCAGCCAGCCGCCCAGCCACAGCGTCACCGCGATCGAGCTGACGGCGATCATGGCCGCGTATTCCGCCAGGAAGAAGATGGACCAGCGGAAGCCGCTGTACTCGGTGTGGAAGCCGGCCACCAGTTCGCTCTCCGCTTCCGGCAGATCGAACGGCGCGCGGTTGGTTTCGGCGACCATGGCGACGGCAAAGACGCCGAAGGCGATCAGACCCAGCGGGAAGAACTTGAAGATGAACCAGCTCTCCTGGTGCAGCTGCGATTGCACGATGCCGATCATGCTCAGCGTGCCGACGCCGGCGCCCGCTTCCTGAGTGACGCCGTACAGGCCGGCGCCGTTGAGGCTGGTCATCACCACGGCGGAGATCACCGCCAGGCCCATGGCGATTTCATAGGAAACCATCTGGGCGGAGGAGCGGAGCGAGCCCATCAGCGGGTAGTGAGAGTTCGACGCCCAGCCCGCCATGATGATGCCCAGCACGCCCAGCGAGGAGATGCCGAGCATGAACAGGATGCCGATGTTCATGTCGGTCACGGCGTGCGTAGGGCCGAAGGGGATGACGATGTAGACAGTGAAGGCGGCCATCATGACCGCTACCGGCGCCAGCCAGAAGACGACCTTGTCGGCCTCGGCAGGCATGATGTCTTCTTTCAGCAGCAGCTTGAGGGCGTCGGCGATGGGCTGCAGCAAGCCGTGCGGGCCGACGCGCATGGGGCCGAGGCGAATCTGCATGTGGGCCAGCGCCTTGCGCTCGCCCCAGACCATCACCATCACGCCCACGGAAACAATGGCGAAGATGATGAGAATGTAGATGGTCGCCCAGATGTAATTGCCCGCCTGGCCGGGAGTGAGGTTGGAGTTCAGGTAATTGGTGAAGGACTGAAGCATCAGCGGTCCACCTCGCCCAGCACGATATCCAGCGTTCCGATCACCGCCACCACGTCGGCCACCAGCGCGCCGCGCACCATCACAT
>DASUBK010000499.1:0-3983 GCA_035763305.1 Terriglobales bacterium
CAGGCAGTACAGGCCCACTCGCGTTTGCTGCGAAGGCAAAGTGGTTGGCCGCAATTTGGGCAAACAGACGGTGTGCGGATCGGAGCTGTGGACATGGGGCCGGAGCGCTGCCCAATTGGCAATAACAGACGATACCACCAGTTAGGCCCGCTTCGCCTTGTCACCACCGTCCGTGATCTGCGTCACCGCATTTCTCCCGCCCGGCGCTTACTCTAAATCCGGCACTCAGGTGTCCGGGTCGTGTTGTCCCTACCTGCCGGCCCGTAAGCTCTTTGTCACTTCCTGCCCCGCTGGCGGCGCGCCAATACCTCCGGGTTCCCAGGTATACCTGGGCTAACCACCTTTGTTTTCAGCAGAGGCACAGGGGGTGCCCGCCAACTGGCTACTTTCTGATAAACAGCTGCCTAAGCGCCCAGCACCGCATCCACCACCGCCAGCGCCTCCACCGTCGCGCGCACCTCGTGGGCGCGGACGATGTGGGCGCCGCGCAGGGCGCAGATCGCCGCCCCCGCCACGCTGGCCGCGTCGCGCTCGCCCGCCGGCGGCGGTTCGCCTCCGCGCGCATTGGCAATGAACCGTCCGAGAAAGCTTTTGCGGGAAACGCCCGCGACCAGGGGAAACTCCAACTCCGCGAAGCGCTCGAAATCGCGCATCAGCGCCAGGTTCTCCTCGAAGTTCTTGCCGAAGCCGAATCCCGGATCGAGCGCGATGCGATCGCGGTCCACGCCCGCGGCTACCGCGCGCGCGGCCAGCTCCACCAGCCCGCGCCGGACCTCGGTCGCCGCGTTGCGCATGCGCGGCAGCCCCGCCCACTCGTGCGGGCGTCCGCGGCTGTGCATCAGCACCACGCCGCAGCGCAGCCTGGCCATGGTCGCCGGCATTTCCGCGTCCCAAGTGCCGCCGCTGACGTCGTTCACGATGTCCGCCCCGGCCGCCACCGCCACCTTCGCCACTTTCGCCTTGTAAGTGTCCACGGAAAGAAAGCAGCCGGGATGGCGGGTGCGCAACTCGGTGATTACCGGCAGGATGCGGCGCAGCTCTTCCTCGGCGCTGACCACGGCATGCTCGTTGCGCAGGCGAGGCGAGCCGGCGGTGCTGGTGCCGGGACGCGTGGACTCGCCACCGATATCGATAATGTCTGCGCCCTCTTCGAGCATGCGCAGGCCGCGCTCGATGGCATGTTGCGGGTCGAGGTGCAGGCCGCCGTCGGAGAACGAGTCCGGGGTGACGTTGAGCACGCCCATGACCAGCGTCCGCGGGCCCAGCGCCAGGCTGCGGGTCATGGCCCGCCATTGCAATGCACGCCGCATGCAGGGATTGTAGCGGGCGTGCGGCACAGCCACCCACGGGTCGTGGATTTTCCGCTGTCCATGGCTTCACAGCCGGGGCGGCTGTGGCACACCGCTTCGCCAAAAATGGGCCAAAATTCCGCGCCAGATCACATCCTTCTGTTTAAAAGCGGTGCTACACTCAATCCGTCTTACTTACTGCCATGCCTCGCCGGTCTATCTCCGCCGTCCTGATTTTTCTGTTCTTGTCTCTGTCCGCAGTCGCGGCCCCCAAGAAGAAAGACCGCGACAAGCCCAAGACGCCCTCGCTGGCCTCGCAGATCGACACCGTGCTGGCCGAGCCCGACGTGGCCCGCGGCTTCTGGGGCGTGGACATCGAGTCGCTCGACAGTGGCCGCACGCTGTACTCCCTGAATGCCGACCGGCTGTTTACGCCCGCGTCGAACACCAAGCTGTTCACCACCGCCACGGCGCTGGCGCTGATCGGGCCCGACTACCGCTTCCAGACCACGGTGGAGACCAGCGGCGCGCTCGACAAGTACGGCCGCCTCAGCGGCGACCTGGTGCTGGTGGGCCGCGGCGATCCCAATCTCTCCGGGCGCGTGCTGCCCTACAACATCAAGACGGAGCGCACCACGCCGCCGACCGAGGTGCTGGAAGAGCTCGCCGACCAGCTGGTGCAGAAGGGCGTGAAGTTCATCGACGGCGACGTCATCGGCGACGACTCCTACTACGCCTTCGAGCGCTACGGCGAAGGCTGGTCGCAGGATGACCTGGTCACACAGTGGGCGGCGCCGGCCTCGGCCCTGACCATCAACGACAACGTCATCTTTGTGAACGTGCTGCCCGGCGATCACGTAGGCGACAAGGCGTTCGTCAACATCTCGCCCTTCGCCGATTACTACCGCCTCGACAACCGCATCATGACCACGCCCCCGGGCACCGGGCCGCGCAACCTGCACATCACGCGCGAGCCGGGCTCCATGCACCTGACCATCTGGGGCACCATGCCGTCGGACGATCTGGGCTTCAGCGACGCGCTGGCTATCGACGATCCGGCGGAGTTCGCGGCGCAGTTGTTCCGCAGCATCCTGGAGAAGCGCGGCATCGTGGTCTACGGCGCGCCGCGCACCCACCACACCGAGTTGGCGAACCTGTCGACGGTGAGCATCACGGTGTCGTCGCCCAGCAGCGGCGGCGGCGGCGATATTCCCACCCGTCCGGCGCTGCCGCAGCGCCTGGTGCTGGCCAGCTACCAGTCGCAGCCGCTGATGCAGGACCTGCGGGTGATCAACAAGGTCAGCCAGAACCTGCACGCCGAGCTGCTGCTGCGGCTGCTGGGACGCGAGAAGGGCTCGTCGGGCACCATCGAGTCCGGGCTGGAGGTGGTGCACGGCTTCCTCACCATGGCCGGCATCACCGGCGACGAGTACGTCTTCTTCGACGGCTCGGGCATGTCGCGGCAGAACCTGGTCACGCCCCATGCCATCCTCAAGCTGCTCACCTACGCCACCCACCAACCCTGGGGCGCGCAGTACCAGGACACCTTCCCGGTGGCGGGCGTGGACGGCTCGCTCGCCGATCGCCTGAAGGGAACCCAGGCCCAGGGCCGGGTGCTGGGGAAGACGGGAACGCTGGCGCATGTCAACGCCATGTCCGGCTACGCGACCACCGTCAGCGGCGAGCACGTGGTGTATTCGATCATGGCCAACAATCACGCCCTGACCAGCCGGCGCGCGCAGGACGTGATCGACCAGATTGTCAGCGCGGTGGTGACCACGCCCTCGGCAGCGAAGAAGAAATAGGTTCGTACTGCAAGATTCAAGCTGAAGAATTGAATATTGAAAAATGAATATTGGCGGTGAGCGTCAAGGGCGACACGTGACCCTTGGATGGTCTGAGGCAATATTCAATTTTCAATATTCAATTCTTCCGCCGCGCAGTGTTCCAACAAGACACGAACACCCTCACACGAACACACCATTAAAACTCAGAGATGAACCGGGTTACCGGTGGAGCATGAAGCGGAATTTCTGTGTGCTCTTGCGGGTCACGCCGTAGCGGCCGTATTCCAGCTTGATCTTGCCGCCGTGGAGGGTGACGCGTTCGGAGATGGCGCGCTCCGCCATCAGGCAGCGATGGCACAGGCAGCCGTGTTCTTTGACGGTGCCGTCGCTGTGCTCCGCCGTCACCGCGATGATGTGACGCACCGAGGCGCGGCACAACGAGCACTTGCCCCCGCCGTTCATCTGGAATCGCAGTTCCGCGAAGGAGAGCAGGAGTTTTTCCTGGCGCGTGATACCGCGCTCCACCGGTTCGGCCACTGCTTCCAGGAACTGCTGCAGGATGCGGCGCGGGATCTCGTCCGAGAACGGCTGTTTGGGTGCTTGCGGCATGATGAGGCTGGCGGAGTATGGCTGAAGCGCCGCGTCCGCACAAGCTGTACTTGAGTTACCCTCGCCGTGGTTACCAGAGGACGAATCCGATTTCGCCCGCCTTGCCGCGTCCGAAAGACGCATCCCAGCGGCTGGCGCTGACCGCCAGGCTGACGCCCTGGGGGTTGGGATCGGAGCTGCTACAACGCTGAAAGGGAGACGGATGCAGATGGAGCGCGCCTCCTTCATAACGCGCGCGCAGCGGCGCCGGCGCGAGTTTCTGCGGGAATTCCACCTCTTCGGTCGCGCCGCAGCACAG
>DASUBK010000500.1:0-8406 GCA_035763305.1 Terriglobales bacterium
GCCGACGTGGCGCGAGAGCTGCCAGGCGACCATCGCCGCAATAATCGCCGAGACGAAAAAGATCAGCAGCGTGAGCCGGTAGGTGATGCGCTGGATACGGTTGAACTGCGTTTCGGCGCCGTCCACGCGGCGGCGCTCGGCCTCCTGAAAGCGGGGCAGCAGTTCGGATTGCAGGCGGATGCTGGGAGGTTCGGCGCGCGCGGCATTGGCCACCGCCCAGGTGGGCTCGACGCCAATGTATCCCTCGAACTGCTTCCAGGCGTTGCCGGCGATGGCGTAAGTCTTCTGGATTTCCTCCACCGCGGGGCGATCGGAGGCGTCGGTGAGCTCGTGGAGCCTGTCGAGCAGGCCGGTCACACTATCCACCTTCTGGTTGAAGAGGGCCTGGGCTTCGGGATTGACGGCGGAAGGACCGCTGCCCAGGTCCATCTGGCCGAGCAGGGCCACCTGCTTGTGAAGGTTGTCGACTTCCTGGCGGATGGAAGCGATCAGCACCTGGCGTTGCAGGGCGCGGTCCAGAGTGGCCATGGTCTGGGCGCGCAGGGCCGCCGTCCACAAGTAGACGGCGACCGCGCATCCGAAGAGCAGGAGAATGGCCCCGAAGGACAGCGCGACGCGGTTACGGATACTCATACCGGCTTAGCGGAGAGGATACCCCGGTTCGCCCGGCAAGTGGCCGTCAACTTTGACAATTTTCAAGTCGGGGCCGACGTCCTTGACCTGCATGAAGGCGATGCTGCCGGGAATGGCGGACAGCAGTTCCTTGCTCATGTCCTCGGAATAGACGATCTTGGGCGCCGAGACCACCTCGGAGCGGAAGATCTTGGCCACCCAGTACTGCTTGAACTGGCTTTCGCCCATCTGGTAGATGGTGCGCAAAACGACGTCGCGCTCGCGAGCCACGGGGGCCCGCACCAGAAGGACCACCGGCAGGTTGGAGTTCCAGTATTGGCGGTCGCCGAGAAAGACCTTGCGCACCTCGGCCAGGCTCATCTCCGAGACCGGGGTCTGGGGATTGACCACCACGGCAATGTCGGTGCCGCCCTTGGTCTGCGCCGAGACAGGCAGCCACCCGGCCATCGCCAGCAGAAGCACGACGAATTGTGCAAAGCGCCGGATCATCCTGTACCTGCCTAGAAGGTAAATGCGGTTTGGGCAAAGAACCCGTTGACCAGTTCCAACCCATTGATCTGCTGCAAGAGGGGCCGGCGTACGTGCCGGTACTCCACTTTCAGGGCAGCGAAATCCACGATATCAAACCGGGTGCCCACCGTATGTTCCTCCAGGTTGGGGAATTGCAGCACCGGCTCGGTCGTCGGAACGTGAATATATTCGAAGCGATAGTACGGTTTCCACTTCTTATACGCTCCGGGCAGCCGGTAGGCAATCTGGGCGTAAGTGCCCTGGCTGTTCCACACCTGGCCGGTGAGGGTGTCGGTGTGGCGGACGTTGGCAAACTCGGCCAGGAGCTCCGGGCGCTCCTTGGTCCAGACGATGTGGCCGGAGGCGATCAACTCCCGCTGGGGATGCAGCGCCGAGCCGGAATCCGGGGTGATCAGGTCGCGGTACACCGAGCCGCCGATCTGCAGGCCGTAGAGGCTGGTGGGACGGGCGAAGAGGCCGGCTACCCAGGCGCGGTTGGAGTTGGAGTCGCCGGCGTCGCCGTCGCGGCCCAGCAGGCTGATTGTCTGGCGGCCATTGCCGAAGCCGGCGTTGTAGTGCAGTCCCAGCCCTCCGGAAGGGATGGCGCCTTCGGCCAGGGCGCCGAGGAAGTGCACCGGCAGGAAGCGGCCGCCGAACTGGATCATCTCCGGGCGGCTGATGGTGGTCTGCAGCCAGGCGCCGTGGTGGAAGGCGGTATTCCAGTAGCTGACCGGCGTGTGGTACTTGCCGAAGGACATCTTGAAGTAGTCGTTCACGTCGTAGCGGACGATGGCGCGCTCGACCTCGGCGGTGTAGCCGGTGGGATGCGCGGTCAGGCTCAGTTCGGCGAAGACGCTGGTCTTGGGAGAGAGCGCGGCGCTGATGTGGGGGACGAACTGCCCCAGGGAGAAGCCTTGCGGCTGGCCTTTCTTGTCGGTGGAAGCGAATTCGACGTCGGCGAAGCCGTGGAACTGCATGTTGGGGTAGGAGGGCGCCTCGGCCTGCGGCATCGGCATGGGCATTTGCGCCAGGCCGGCAGGAGCCGCGGGGGAGGGCGCAGGAACCGGGGTGACGATGCTGCCGGGCGCCACGGCAGGCCCGCCGGCAGTCACCGTGGGAGAAGAGGCGAGCTTGGCCTGCAGGTCATGGTTCTCTTTTTCCAACTCGCCGACGCGGTTCTCCAGGGCAGCGACCCGGTCGAACAGCGATTGCAGGATCTGCGACTGGTCGGCAGGCGCTTGCTGCGCCGTCGCCGGACACACGCTCGCGAGCGCGAGCACAACCGCACACAGAACTCTCGCCATGATTCCCCCCGCTGTTGCAATGCAGGACTGGAAGCCCACAAAGATTTCAGGTGGGGGGGATTATACAGGCGAAGCGGCGACCGACGGCAATCTCCGACGCCTGGCCGAGATGCGGCATGAGATTGTGAGCGGCGTGACAGGACTAAAACCCATCATCTGATATCCGCGGTTATGCGCGGCCTTGACGTCCGCGTTTCCACGGTACCGCGGCATGGCTCGCCGGAGCGGACTAGCCCTTGGCGCGACGCTTCCGCTCCGCCCAGCGCTGCTTCATCATCTCCGACATGCGCTTGCGGGTGGCGGCGCTCATGCGGCGGCGACGGCGGCGGCCGGGCTGGGCCGCGGCGGCGGGGGGGCGGCCCCGGCGGCCGCGCGGTGCGGCTCCGTCCAGGGACTCCAAAGCCGAAATGGCCTGATCCAGGCGTTGGCGTTCGGCACGAAGGTCAGAAAGAATGCGGCGTGTGTCCATACGTTCTCCAGCGGGCATGGTATCAACCGGGTATAGCTCAGCGCAATAAATCTCTGCCCCCGGTCCGCGAAAAGCCTCTCCAGATCGGCACTTTTGGGGAAATCAGGTTCACTTCGAAACACCGGGGAAGGAGGATTTCACCGCAGAGGCGCAGAGGAACGCAGAGGAGGAGGAAGAAGAAGCTCACCGCGAAGGGTGCAAAGAGCGCAACGGACGAAGAAGAATCTCCCCGCAAAGGGCGCCAAGGAACGCGAAGGAAGACGACGACCGCCGAGAAGGCGGAAAGGGACCGACAGCCGACAGGCGATAGCGATGTTGCCATCCGCGGCTACGCGTGAGTACCATCGTGTCCGATCATGCGCCTTCGATCCACCCTATTCCTCATCCTGTCGTTCGTTCTCGCGACCGCATCATTCGCTCAACGCCCCGCTGCGCCCCTCGCTACCATCCTTTTTCAGCACGCCCGTCTGCTGGATGGCAGCGGCAACCCGTGGCGTTACGCCGACGTTGCTGTGACCGACGATCGCATCAGCTTCGTGGGCGACGCGCAAGCCGCCGGCATCGCCGCCCAGCAGACCATCGATCTGCAGGGCAAGCTCTACCTCGCGCCCGGCTTCATCGACCTGCACACCCACACCGCGGGCGGACTCTCGCGGGCGGAGATGAAAGAGAACCTCAACTACCTCCTGCAGGGCGTGACCACGGTGGTGTCGGGCAACGACGGCGGCTCGCCCTGGCCGATTGAGAGCACGCTCTCCAAGTGGGAGCAGGACGGCATCGGCACCAACGCAGCCTTGTACGTGGGCTTCGGCACCGTGCGCCAGCAGGTCTTCGGGATGCAGAACCGCCCGCCCACACAGGAGGAGATGGCCCGCATGCAGCAGATGGTGCGGGAAGCCATGAAGGAGGGCGCGATCGGGCTCTCGACCGGACTGTTTTACGTGCCGCAGAGCTGGTCGAAGACCGACGAGGTAGTCGCGCTGGCCAAGGTCGCGGGAGAAATGGGCGGCCTCTACGACACGCACCTGCGCGACGAGGACACCTACAACGTCGGGGTGCGCGCCGCGGTGGCGGAGGCGATTGACATCGGCCGGCGCGGCGGGCTGCCGGTCTCGATCTCGCATATCAAGTGCCTGGGGAAAGAGGCTTGGGGCTGCTCGTCCGACGTGATCGCCATGATCGACAAGGCGCGGGCGGAAGGCGTGGACGTGGTCGCCAACCAGTATCCCTACGAGGCTTCGGGTACCGCATTCGAGGCCGCGGTGCTGCCCAACTGGGCGATGGAAGGCGGGCGCAACGAACTGGTGAAGCGGATTGACGATCCGGCGACGCGCAACAAGCTGCTCGGCGAAATTCCGGCGCTGATTGCCAAGCGCGGCGGGCCGGCTACGCTGGTGCTGATTGGCTATTCCGCCGATCGTTCCTTGCAGGGCAAGTCGCTGGCCGATCTGGCGAAGATGTGGAACGTCACCCCGGCCGAAGCGGTGCTGCGGGTGGTGCGCGGCGGCCCGACCAGCGTGGTCTCGCACAACATGACCGAAGCCGACATCAAGGGCTTCATGCGGCAGGACTGGACAGCCACCGCCAGCGACGGGGAAAGCGCGCTGCCGGGGCAATTGAGCCACCCGCGCAGCTGGGGCACCTTCGCGATCAAGATCCAGAAATACGTCGAGGCGGAGCACGCCATTACGCTGCCGTTTGCGATCCGCGCGGCGACCAGCCTGCCGGCGCAGATTGCCGGCTTCCACGATCGCGGCCTGATCGAGCCGGGGTTCTATGCCGACCTTATCGTCTTCGACCTGGCCCAGGTGGGCAGCCCCGCGACCTACATTCATCCCGACCAGTACGCGAAGGGATTCGTAGACGTCATGGTCAACGGCAAGTTCGCGGTCAAGGACGGCCAGCCGACGCACGCTCTGGCCGGCCGGGTGCTGCGCGGGCCGGCATTCGAGATGAGACATAGTGCGAAAAGATGAACTGTTCGTTCTTCGTTCTTGGTGATTCGTTTTTGGCGGGCAGTCCGAAGTGTTCTCTAACAACTAAGAACGAACAACGAAGAACTAAGAAGGCTTATGAGACCCACCTGGGCCGAGGTGTCGCTGGGCGCGCTGCGGCGCAACTATCGCGCGGTGCGCGAGCGTGTCGGCGAGCGCGTAACCATTTGCGCCGTGGTCAAGGCGGACGCCTACGGTCACGGCGCCATCGAGTGCGCTCGCACGCTCGAAGCCGAGGGTGCGACATGGTTCGGGGTGACCAGCACGGAAGAGGGCGTGCGCTTGCGCGAGGCGGGGATCGGCGGGCGCATCCTGCTGATGACCGGCTTCTGGCGCGGCGAAGAGGAGGAGGTGCTGCGCCACCGGCTTACTCCCGCGGTCTGGGAGTGGTGGCAGGTGGGCGGACTGGAGGCGGCGCTGAACAAAATGCCCGGCGCGCCGCGGCCCTTCCCCATCCACATCAAGCTCGACACCGGCATGGCGCGCCTGGGCGTGCCGGAGCACTACCTCAAACTCTTTCTTAACCGCGTGGCATCAGCTAAGGACCTGGAGATCGAGGGCGTGATGTCGCATCTCGCCTCCGCCGAGGCGATGGGCAGCGACGAGGTCGAGCGACAGGCCGCGCGCTTCGCGGAATCCGAGCAGTTCCTGCGCGGGCGCGGGCTGGCGCCGCGCTACTTTCATCTTTCCAACAGCGCCGCGGTGGCGACCCGCCCGGCGCTGTTTCGCGACATGGTCCGTCCCGGCATCGCGCTGTATGGGTACCAGCTCAAGATCACCGGCAGCCGCGCAGTGGAATCGGCGCTGAAGGTGGAGCCGGTGCTGTCGTGGAAGACGCGCATCATCTCGCTGCGCGAGGTGGGCGCCGGGCAAGGCGTGGGCTACAACCTCACCTACGTCACTCAGTCGCCGAGCAAAATCGCGGTGCTGCCGGTGGGCTACGCCGACGGCCTGAACCGCCACCTCTCCTGGCGTGCCGATGGCAAGGGCGGATCCCTGCTGGTGCGCGGCGAGCGCGTGCCGATCGCAGGGAGGGTGTCCATGGACATCACGCTGGCGGACGTGACCGGCGTGAAAGGTGTAAACGTCGGCGATGAAGTCACCATCCTCGGCAGCGACGGCGAGCAGTGCATTGACGCCTGGGAGCACGCGCAACTGGCGGGGACGGTACCGTATGAGATTCTCTGCAACATCAGCAAGCGGGTGCCGCGGAAATTCTGTGAGTAGCCAGAAGCGTCATCCCGAGCGCCGCGAGGGGTCTGTTGTAGACGCGACCAGAACAGTGGGTGTCTAAAGCAGATCCCTCGCTGCGCTCGGGATGACAGCGCCAACTCACAGCTACTTCTTTGGCGCGTTCTTCTGCACCTGCTCCCACATGAGGCGCACCAGGTGGGAGCTCGGCCAGGGCTGCCAGCCGTGACCCTTCATCGGACGGCCATATTCAAATGAGCCGCGATACGCCGGCTTGGCGCTATCCAGAAAGTCCTGCAGGCGGTAGACAGCTAGATTGAGGTAGTAGTTGTCCATATCGCCGACGTAGAGGTGCAGCTTGCCCTGTAACTGCGGCGCCAGGCGGGCCCAGTTCTGCTCGAGGTACCAGGTCAGGTCGTAGCCGTGGTCGCGCATGTAGAGCGCGACGTCGCGGTCGATTTTGCCGCTGAACTTGTCCCAGAGCGGCCTGGGATAGCCGTCGTTGCCCACCGGACCGTAAGCCGCTTCCCATTCCTCGAATTGCTGCCCGGAGCGGCCGTGCGTGCCCAGCACCTCCTCCATCTGGCTCATCTGCCGCATGGTGACCATGACCTGGCCCTCGGCGGTGCGCATCATCGGCCGCTCCGGCGGGTTGTACTCCACGCCGGGAACAACGAAGGCATTAGGGTCCTCGTAGATGTCCACCATCTGGTAGCGGGTGAAGTCGATGGGATCGGGACAGAAGGTCCAGGTGCCGCCGAAGAAGTCCGGATGCAGCACCTGCAACGCAAGCGATTCCCAGCCGCCGGTGGAGCCACCGGTAAGCACGCGCGCGTAGGGCTTGCGGATGATGCGGAAGTGCGTCTCCAGGTACGGAATCAGTTCGGTCAAAATCGCGTCGCCGTAGGGCCCCTGGTTGGCGGAATTGACGGCGTAGGAATCGTCGAAATACACCGTGGGGTGCTGGAAGGTGACGGCGATCATGCGCGGGAAGTTGTCGGACATCCAGGCGCGCGCGAATTCGTTGCCGGTCTCACGGCCGGCGGCGCGCAGGCGGGCCAGGGTGGCGGCGGGGATCGCGGTGTCGTCGGTATCGAAGCCGAAGGGCGCGCGCAGGCTGAAGTGGCCCTGCATGTAGATGACGGGATAGCGCTGCTGCGGGTGCTCCGCGTAGCCCTTGGGCAGGAGCACGGTGGCGCCAAAATAAATCGGCCGGCCCCAGAACTTGGTCAGCAGCGGGCTTTGGATTTTGACGCGCTTGACCCAGGGCGTGTCGGGCGGAACTTCCACCGGCGGGATCACCTTGGTCAGTTCCAGGCGCACCACGTTGCCCTGCGCGGGATTGATGTGGACCTGCTGCACCTCGCTGTAGAGATTGCCGGGCGAGAGGTTGAACTGCTGGCCCTCCCACTGGTCCATGTGCGCCCAGATGGTGTGGCCGTCGGCGCGGTGGAACTCGGTGTAGACGTTGATGAGCGCCTGCACGTAGTAATCGCCGGGTGGCAGGTCTTTGAGGCTCTTCAGCGGGAAGCCGAGCGAGCTCTGGTCGATGGTGGCGGGCTGGCCGGGGCGAAGCTGGTCCACGTCGGCGGCGAACATCGGGGTTTCGTCCGTCCACGAGCCGGCGGTGAGGCGCGGCTCGGGTTGCGGTGCGTGGGAGAGGAAGACGAAAACGCGGCCGGTGATCGGCTCGGCGTGCGCGGAGGCGGGGAACGAGATCTCGAAGCGGGTCGCGGAGCCGGACTGCGCCACCGCGGAGGCGACCAGAAGGAAGGCGACGAGAGCGGGGGAGATGCGGCGGGCGATCGGCATTGAGGTTCCTTCCCCACAGCCGGGGCGGCTGTGCCACAAGAGCTGCGAGCTTTGAGCTGTGAGCTTTGCGCCGTGGCCCGCGGACGCTCAAGCTCGATGTCGAGGTGAGAGCGAAGCCTCAGAGCTCAAGGCTCAAAGCTCACAGCTTACCGCGAGCGGGCCAGCGTACCAGAAGCAGCGATGACTGCGGAAAAAGAACCGGGCCCTGCACTTGACAGCGCGGGCCTCTTTCTTGCATATTTATGCAAGTCGCTGCATAATCATGCGTCCTGTACCGAAGCGCCTGCGGCATCACCGCATCCTGGAGCTGGTATCTCGGGAGCCGCTGGCTACGCAGGAAGACCTGGTGAAGCGGCTGGCGCGCGAGGGGCTGCACATCACCCAGGCGACGCTGTCGCGCGATATCCGCGAGCTGGGCCTGGTAAAGACGGCCGACGGATACGCGGTTCCGGGAGAGGCTGAGGCGGGTTCCGATCTGCCTTCGCTGGCGCAT
>DASUBK010000501.1:0-8695 GCA_035763305.1 Terriglobales bacterium
GCTGAATGCCGCCTACCAGCACGTGTTGGCGCTCTCGACAGTGGCTTCATCTACCCGCGTTGCCGCCGACGCCATGGAGCATGTCCTCGGGCGCGATGCCGGCGGCCTGATCGCTCTTGTCGTCATCGTCTCCGCCCTCGGCGCCGACAACGGCATCATCCTTGCCGGACCGCGCGTGTACTTCGCCATGGCGCGCGACGGCCTGGCCTTCCGCTGGATGGGCGCCGTCCATCCCCGCCGCCAGACTCCCTACCTCGCCATCGCTGCGCAGGCGGCTTGGTCGTGCGTGCTGGTCGGCAGCAACAGCTACCGCGAACTTTTTACCCGCGTGGTTTACACCGAGTGGCTCTTCTTCGCCTTGCTGGCACTGGCGCTGTTTCGTTTGCGACGCCGCGGGGAGTATCATCCACTTTTCCTGGGGCGCGCCTACCCGCTGGTCCCGGCTGTGTTCGCCGCCATCTCGTTTGCCATCGCCGTCAACCAGGGACTGGCGAATATCCGTGCCAGCGCCGCCGGCATGGGCCTGCTGCTGCTGGGCATCCCCGCTTATTACCTGTGGGTACGCCGCTCGGGAAAGGAGTCCCATGCCGATCGTCGACTTTCATAATCACTTCTACCCGCCGGCCTATCTCGACGCGCTGGAAAAGGGCCCCAGCACGGTGAAAGTCACGCGCGATGCCGAGGGCAATCCCTGCCTGCACTATCCCGGCGATTACAACATCTGCGTTCCCGGCCACCGCGACATCGATTACCGCGAGCAGGTGCTGCGCGAAGCCGGCGTGGAAACCCAGGTGGTCACCCTCACCACGCCGGGCACGCACGTGGAAGAACCCAAGAACGCCGTCCGCCTCGCCACCCTGGTCAACGACGCCTTCGCCCGCGTGGTCACCGAAAAGCGCGGCCGCTTCCTCGCGCTCGCGACCCTGCCGCTGAACGATCCCGCCGCCTCGGCGAAGGAATTCCGCCGCGCGGTCGAGCAGTTGGGCATGCCCGGCGCGATGCTATTCAGCAACATCAACGGCGTCGCGCTCTATGACCAGCGCTTCTGGCCCTTGTACGAGGCCGCCAACGACCTGCAGGCGATGCTCTTCATCCATCCCACCAATCCCGTCGGCGTGGAGGCCATGCTCGACTACTGGCTGATGCCGCTGGTCGGCTTCCTCTGCGATACCACCCTCGCCGCCTCGGGCCTCGTCTTCAGCGGCGTGGTCGAACGCTTTCCGAAAATACGCTGGCTTCTCGGCCATCTCGGCGGCGCCATTCCCTACCTGGCCGAGCGCCTCGATCGCGGCTACGAAGCTTTTGCCGACTGCCGCAAGAACATCAGCCGCCATCCCAGCGAGTACCTCAAGAAGCATTTCTGGTACGACACGGTGAACTTCGATCCGCGCGCCATCGAGTTCGCCATCGCTTTCGCCGGCGTGGACCACGTGGTGGCGGGCAGCGATTATCCCCACCAGATCGGCAGCATCCCCAAGATGCTGCAAAGCATTCGCGCCCTGAAGGTCTCCGAGCAGGACAAGGCGCGCATCTTCGGCGGCAACGCAGCGGCGCTGCTGGGCGGCGCCAAGCAGTTCCACTCGGCGTGATACAACAGCACCATGGCGTCCAAACCAGCTGAAGCGGGAGTGATGGCGCAGGCGCCCTGCCGCGCCGACCTGGCCGGCAGCACCCTCGATCTGTGGCCGCTGTACCTCTTCCATCCCGGCGCGGTGACGGTCAACTTTGCCATCAGCGTGATGACCACCTGCCGCATCTCGCCTCTGTCCGGGCGCGAGATTCATCTGAAGTCCCGCGACACCGGCCGCGAAGACCGCTTTGCCTCCTTCGACGCCCTCTGTCGTGCCAAATCCACGCGCCACGAACTGGCCGCCCGCCTGGTGCAGTTCTTCGCTCCCGAAAGCGGCCTGGCGCTGGAAACCCACTCCGAATCGCCCGCGGGCGCCGGCATCGCCGGTTCTTCCGCCCTGATGATCGCCACCACCGCCGCCCTCGCCCGCTTCACCGGCCGGAACATGGGCAAGGAAGAGATTCGCGTGCTGGCGCAGAATGTCGAGGCGCAACTCATCCGCGTTCCCACCGGCTGCCAGGATTACTACCCGGCGCTCTATGGCGGCGTCAGCGCCGTCCATCTCGATGCCGACGGCGTCCGCCGCGAGGCGCTGCCGGTCACCGCGGAGCAGATCGAGGCGCGCTTCCTGATCGTCTACACCGGGGCACCACGCGCCTCGGGCATCAACAACTGGGAAGTTTTCAAGCGCCACATTGATGGCGACAAGAAGGTGGTGCGCAACTTCGGCGAAATTGCCGCCATCTCGCGCGCCATGCACGCCGCCCTGCAGGAGGCCGACTGGGACCAAGCCGCGCGCCTGCTGCAGCGCGAGTGGAAGTTGCGCCGCGCCAACTACAAGGGCATCTCCACGCCGTTGATCGACAAACTGGTGGCCACCGCGGCGCGCCACGGCGGCCGTGCCGCCAAGGTCTGCGGAGCGGGCGGCGGAGGCTGCGTGATTTTCATGGTGCACGAAGACGCCCGCGAGCGCGCCGCCGCCGCGCTGCGCAAGGCCGGAGCGCAGTTGCTGCCCTTCTGCGTGGCCGAAGACGGATTGATTGTTACCGCCGCGGGGACCCGGATTCAGCCGTGAGCCTCTTCTACAGCGCCGACGGCCGCGTGCGCGTGGGCTGGCGCTTTCTGATCAGCGTCGTCGTGGTCCTGCTGGCCAACGGCATCGCCATCGAGGTCGCGCTGGCCCTGGCCGGACGTCACGATCGCATCGTCGAAGCCATCTACCGCCCGCTCACCATGATCCTGCTGCTGGCCGGCTTTAGCTTCCTGCTGATTACCGCCGACCATATCGAGGCCGAGCCGCGCACCGCCATGGGGCTGGCCTTCGACCAGTTCTGGCTGCGCGACGCCCTGCTCGGCATGCTCATTGGCGGCGGCATGATCGCGCTCGCCGTCGCCGCCATGCTCACCGCCTCCGTAGCCCTGCGCTTCAACCTGAAGCTGACCTGGCGCACCACCGAATTGGCGGCCCTGGAATTGTTCATCCTCGCCACCGGCGCCATGGCGGAAGAACTGATGTTCCGCGGCTATCCCTTCCAGCGGCTGATCGAGGCCACGGGACCGGCGCGGGCCGTGATTCTGCTCTCGGTCCTCTTCGGCGCCGTACACCTGCAGAACCCGCACTCCTCGCGCTGGGCCTTCATCAACACCATCGCCGTCGGCGTGCTCTTCGCCATCGCCTACCTCAAGACCCGCGCCCTGTGGCTTCCCTGGGGCATTCATTTCGGGTGGAATACCGCCCTGGGGCTCATTTTCGGGTTGCCGGTCAGCGGCCTCAACGACTTCTCTGTCGTGGTCCGTACCACCGCCCGCGGGCCTGTATGGCTGACCGGCGGCGCCTACGGCCTGGAGGCCAGCGCCCTGGGAACTCTGATCATTTGCCTTGGCCTGGTTGTGGTCAGCCTGCTGAAGCTGGGCCGGGAGGCCGAATCCCGAATCCGGAGCCAGGCCGCCCTGAGCGTAACCCCCGCAGCGCACAGCCCCTCGACAAACAGCATCCAACTCTAGGAGAGCGGCGGCTGCGGAATTCGGCGCTGCCCGCCGCGATCAGCCGTATAATCAGCCCAGCCGGTGATTCCATGAAGTCGCACCGTATCGTTGTCCTGCTCGCCGCGGCCATGCTGCTTCCCCTCCTCGCCATGGCCGGCGACACCAAAGCCCCGGCCGCCAAAGCCCCGCGCATGGACGCGCAAACCCGCATGAACCTCATCCGCGGCCTCAACGCGGAACTGGTGTACATCCGGCGGGTCTTCCCCATGGGCGAAAAGGGCCTGACCATCAAGAACGGCATCGTCTCGCCCAACGACAACGAAGTGAAGGCCCTGACCGCGGCCTACGGCCCCTCGGTCAAGCCCGGCGACCGCGCCCGCATCTCCAACGTGTATTTCAAGGGCGACAAGATCGTTTTCGAGATCAACGACGGTCCCAAGAAGAAGACCAAGTGGTACCAGCACATCCAGCTCGACATGGGCGGCGGCGCGGTGCAGGCGCCCAGCGACCCGCGCATGAATCCCCGCGGCTCCTACGTGGCGTTGGCCTTCGACGGCTACGTGCCCCAGCTCAGCGTGGAGCAGGTCAAGCAGATGCTCTCGCCGGTCTTCGACTTCAACGCCCTCTCCGCGGCCGAGGCTTACCTGAGCACGGTGCCTCCCAAGGTGAAGGAAGCGATTAAGAACCACCAGGTGCTGGTGGGCATGAACCGCGAGATGGTGCTCTACTCCAAGGGCCGTCCGCCGAAGAAGGACCGCGAAACCGCCGACGGCAAGGACTACGAGGAGTGGATCTACGGCCAGCCGCCGCAGGACGTTTGCTTCGTGCGCTTTATCGGCGACGAGGTGGTGCGCGTCGAGACTATGAAGGTGAGCGGCGAGAAAGTTGTCGCCACCACCAAGGAAGTCGATATCAAGAAGCCCACGCCGGCGGTGGCGGATGCGGCTCAGCCCGGCTCCGGCCCGGCGGAGCTTGGACCCGACGGCCAGCCGAAGCAGAAGCCGGGTGCGCCCAGCCTGCGCCGTCCGGGTGAGGAAATCGGGCAGCAGGACGCCGGAGCGCCCGTACCGCAGAGCCAGATTCCCATGCAGATTCCCGGAGCGCCGCGTCCCCAGGACAATCCCGGTGGACCTCCGCTGGGCGGACCGGGCGGACCTCCGATGCCCGGCGGCGGCCCGGGCACGCCTGGGCAATCTTCTCCCCTGCCCGGAGGAGCGCCCGGCCAGCCGCCCTGCTGCCGTTGGTAACGCGGAAATCCGTGTAGCGCCGGCATCCTGCCGGCGGGCCCGGCGTCGTCTTGCCAGCAGGGCGATTCGTGGCCGGAGCGGCAGGGAATTACGGGCCGACAAATTTTGCGGAAGGTTCATCGGGCCGGTTCCGCGATAAACTTCCGCCGTGCTGGCGCGTATCGCAGTTGCCCTTCTTCTGCTCGCTTCCTCAGCTCACGCACAATGGCGCGAGGTGTCCACCGGCGTCACCGCATCTCTGCGCGGTCTGGCGATTCACGGCAAGTTGATTTGGGCCAGCGGCTCCGGCGGGACCTGGCTGCGCTCCGCTGACGACGGCAAAACCTGGACCCATGGCGTGCTGCCCGGCGCTGAGTCCCAGGACTTCCGCGGCGTCGCCGTGCTGAATAAGAAAACCGTGCTGCTGATGAGCTCCGGTCTGGCCGAGAAGAACCAGGCGCACATCTACCGCACTACCGACACGGGCGCGCACTGGACTGAAGTCTTCCACGGCACGCAGCCGGGAATGTTTCTCGATGCCATCAAGTTCTGGGACGCGAAGCACGGCATCGTGCTCAGCGATCCGGTGAACGGCAAATTTGCCATTCTGCTCACCGACGACGGCGGCAAGACCTGGCGCGAAGGCGCTTCCGATCACATGCCGGCCGCCCTGCCGAAAGAAGGTGCCTTCGCCGCCAGCAACAGCGCGCTCGCCGTGTGGGGAAAATCGGAAGCGTGGTTCGGCACCGGCGGCGCGGGGCACGGCCGAGTCTTTCACTCGTCCGATCACGGGCGCACCTGGACAGTAGTTGACACTCCGGTCGCTGCCGACACTCCTGCCTCGGGAATCTTTTCCATGCTTTTTCCCTCTTCTGAGGGCGGAATCGCAGTGGGCGGTAACTATGAAATGCCCTCCGCTGCATCGGCAAACGTCGCACTCACTTACCACGGGCCGCTCGCCTGGAGACTAGCGGAGGAACCGCCCGCGCTGTACCTGTCCTCGGTCGCCTTTCAGCAGCGGCGGAGCAATTGGCTCATCGCGGTCGGCACCGCTGGGTGGGGTTACTCGCTGGACGATGGCCACACATGGATGGTCGGCGGCAACGAGGGGTTCAACGCTGTGTCGGTTCTTTCTTCTGGATATTCGATCGCCGTCGGCGGTCACGGCCGCCTCGCTCTCCTCGACAGTGATGCCGTCATCGCGGCATACAATCGCAGTCGCACCAGATGACAACTCCTCCTCCGACCATGTGCATTAGCGATGCCGCCGCTCTTCTCCGCGCCCGCAAGCTCTCTCCCGTCGAACTGACTCGCGCCTGCCTTGACCACATCGAGCGCCTCAATCCCCGACTGAACGCCTTCATCACCGTGACCGCGGAATCCGCGTTGCAAGAGGCGCGCACGGCCGAAGCGGAGATCGCCAAAGGCAATTACCGCGGGCCGCTGCACGGCATTCCCATCGCGCTCAAGGACATCGTGGACACCGCCGGCGTGCGCACCACCGCCGCCAGCGCGGTGTATGCCGACCGTATTCCCAACCAGGACGCGCACGTAGTCACCCTGCTGAAAAAAGCGGGTGCGGTCATCCTCGGCAAGACCAACCTGCACGAGTTTGCCTACGGCGGCAGCGGCTTAATCAGCCACTACGGGCCGGTGCGCAACCCCTGCGACGTGACGCGGATCACCGGCGGCTCGTCCGGCGGTTCGGCGGCCGCGGTCGCGGCGGGCATGTGCCTGGCCGCCATCGGCACCGACACCGCCGGCTCGATCCGCCTGCCGGCCGCCTTCTGCGGCATCGTGGGCCACAAACCGAGTTATGGCCTCGTCAGCGCCCGCGGAGTGGTGCCGCTGTCGTGGTCTTTCGATCACGTGGGTCCGATGACACGCACCGTGCGCGACGCCGCTCTCGTGCTGAACGCAATCGCCGGCTACGACAATGACGATCTCGCCAGCCGCCGCTACCCCGACCTCTCATCTGCTGATGGAGGCCGGTCGACTGATGGAGGCCGGTCGACCTCGACCGGCATGACTGCGACCACGAGCGTGCGCCTCGGCATCGCCCGCGAAATGTTCTTCGAGGGGCTTGAAGATCCCGTACTGCGCGCCGTGAATCGAGCGATCGAGATTCTGCAGCGGCTCACCGCCGGGACCCGCGAAATCCGCGTGCCCGTCGACACCGACCGCACCGTCCATGCCGCCGAAGCCTTCGCCTATCACCAGCCGCTGCTCGCCGAGCGCGCGCACCTCTACCATCCCGAGACCCTGCGCCGCATCCGCAACGGCGAAGGCGTCACGGCAGCGCAGTACATTGCCAAGCAGCGCGAACTGGAGGCCCTGCGCCGTTCGCTAGCTCACCTCTTCTCGGAGGTCGACATCGTGGTCACGCCAACCGTGCCGATGCTGCCGCCCACCTTCGCCGAACTGGAAGTGAATCCCTCCGAACTGCGCCCGCGTGAGCTGCTGATGCTGCGCAATACGCGGCCGTTTAACGTGCTCGGCACGCCGGCGATCTCCATTCCCTGCTCCGCGCCGGGCGAATTGCCGGTCGCAATTCAGCTCAGCGGCCGCCCGGGCGACGACACGCTCGTGCTGGCAGTCGCCGAAGCGCTGCAGCGCGCGCTCACGTAGGAACAGGCTCACGTAGGAACAGGCGCCCTCGCCTGTTCGGCGGCGCGCCAGCGCCGCAGCTGCCCAGCTGCGCTCGCCCGTGCCGGCGAGGGCGCCCGCACCTACGTGGCTAATTTTTGTGGAAGATCTTGCGCTTCACGTCGGGCGCGAATTCCATCAGCGCATTCCACGCCGCGTTGTACGCCAATTGCAACGCGCCGCGCACCGCCGCGTCGCCCGCTTCGCGCTCGTTGTCGGGATAGTACGCGGTTCCGATCCCCCCGGAGGCGAACGCGCCCATCACATTGGAAATGTTGAACTGCTTCCGCCCGCTGTCGCCGCGGGTGACCAGCGAACGACTGGCCGCGTAGCCTACGCGCGAGAAGAACCCACCACTGCCCTTGGAAAAGTAGCGCGGGTCCTGATGGAAGATGGAAGGAAAGACCGCCACCCCGAGATAGTTGTACGTGGCCGCATCGGCGAAGGCGGCGCCGTAGCGCTTGCCGTAGCCTTCCGCGCCCTGGCCCCACGCCTTGTGCGAATCGCTGGCCTGCGAGATGCCGGCCGAGCCGGCGGCGGTCAGGAAGGTGAACGGCCCCAGGAAATGGTTCGCCAGCATGAACTTGTCTTTGGCGTCGAGGCGGTGGGCGCCGGCCTCGGCAGCGCGAAAGCTGTTGAGGAAATTCAGATGCGAACCGCGCATGGGCGCCTGCTGCGTTTGCGGCTGCGGAGCGTCGGGCGGCTGTTGCTGCTGTGCGGCGCAGGCCAGGCAAAGCGCTGCCACGAGACAAGACAATCGTAGGGTGGTTTTCACGGTCGTTCTCTCCATGTGCGGGGACCCGTGGGGATGGTTCTGCGGATTGTGTCGCAAACCACCCCGATTGCAAAGCGATTTCGCAACTTTCTTCATCCTCGGCGCGCCGGGCTGACGCGGGCAGCTTGTATGCCTCGACCGCGGTGCATTAGAATCCGCCCCCGAACCGTCATGAAGCCATCACATCGCATCGTGCTCTCCGTCACCCTCGCAATGTTCCTCGTTTCCGCCCTGGCGCCGGCACAGAACACCCCGGTCGCCACCTCCATCCCGACGCCCGCCTCGGTCTTCGGCTTCGAGCCCGGCGCCGACTACCACCTCGCCGACTACGAGCAGATTACCCAGTTCTTCCAGAAGCTGGCCGCCGCCGCTCCCCAGCGCGTCAAGCTGGAGAACATCGGCAAATCCGGCTACGGGCGGGAGATGTTTGTCGCCATCATCACCAGCGAAGCCAACATGAAGCAGCTGGACCACTACAAGCAGATCGTCCAG
>DASUBK010000502.1:0-15601 GCA_035763305.1 Terriglobales bacterium
CCACGCGCCGATCGGAGGATCGTTGCGGAGTCGCTGCAATACGAAGGACGGCTGGAGTTCGCGCTGCCGGCGGCCAAGCGCAAGCGGGCGCGCGACTGGACCGATTACATCTTCGGAGTTGCGGCAGCGCTGGGCAAAGCCGGGATTGGGGTTCGCGGGGCGAATCTGCTGGTGGACGGCAAGGTCCCGATTGCGGCGGGGCTCAGCTCCTCGGCGGCGCTGGAGGTGTCGTGCGGCCTCGCTCTGTGCGCGCTTGCGGGAGTGGACCTCGCCCGCGAGGAATTGGCGAAGATCTGCCAGCGGGCGGAGAACGAGTACGTCGGCGCGCGCTGCGGCATCATGGATCAATTTATCGCCTGCACCGGGAAGAAAGGTCATGCGGTGCTGCTGGATTGCCGCTCGCTCGAATATAAGTACGCGCCATTGCCCGAAGGCGTGGCGCTGGTACTGTGCAACACCATGGTGAAGCACAGCATTGCCGGCGGCGAGTACAACCGGCGGCGGGAAGAGTGCGAGGAGGGCGTGCGGCGGCTGGCGAGGAAGTTTCCCGGGATTCGCGCGCTGCGCGATGTCACAGCCGAGCAACTGAAGCGCTATGCAGGGGAATTGCCGGCGGTGGTGGCGCGGCGCTGCCGGCACGTGGTCACCGAAAACGGGAGGGTAGTCCGGGCGGCGCAGGCGCTGGCCGCGGGCGACCTGGGGGAGTTCGGCGAGTTGATGTACGCGTCGCACGCCAGCCTGCGCGACGATTACGAGGTGAGCTCGCCGGAGTTGGACCTCATGGTAGAGCTGGCGCGGCAGCAGCCCGGTGTGATCGGTGCGCGCATGACTGGCGGCGGCTTCGGAGGATGCACCGTCAACCTGGTGCAGGCGAGCGAGGCAGCGGAGTTCCGGGCGCGAGTCGCTGCGGCGTACCAACAAAAGACCGGGGTCCGTCCCGATATCTACATCACGCAAGCCGCTGATGGAGCTCGAGCGGTTGCGTGAGCGAGGGCCCGACTCGCGCTCCTTCGTCCGTCGCTCCGCTCCGGACTCGGTCGCGCTCGCTCGGGATGACACAGGAATGGGGCACGCAAAGGGCTCGACTGAAGTCGTGCCCTTCCTCCGAAGATATGGGCTGCTTGCGCCGCCGAATAGCCGCCGAGAGATCCCGGGCCGCCGCAGGTCAGGACAATTTAGGCGCTCCCTGGCGTACATCGTTTTCCCCGCTTCCGTGCTCTTAAACTCGGAAGGAGGGGTCTGTCCATGGGCGCATCGGCTGTGGGCGCTGAAGCCGGGTGTGTAACCACTCCAGGCTTCTTCGAACGATTCAAGAGTGTACGCCGCAACCCACGGGCGCGCAGCCTCATTCGTCGTGGATTCCTGTGGCTGCAGGAGCGCGGCATCAACGTCACCCCCTGCCATTTCTACTGGCCCATCCCGCGGTTGAACGAACTGGCGCGCAGCGCGTGGCCGCGCGTGCAGCACGAAAGCCAGTTGGATTACCACGTCGGAGAGCAGAAAGAGACGCTGCGGAGCTTGATCGACGAATATCGCGGGGAAATGTCGTTTGCCGAAACCGCCGGCTGCCCTGGCTGGGAGTATCACCGCAACAATGGCCTGTTCGAGACGGTGGACGCCGACATCGCCTACGCGCTGATGCGGCGCCGCAAGCCGCGGCGGATCGTGGAAGTAGGCAGCGGCTGCAGCACGCGCCTGCTGGCCAGCGCGGTGCGCCGCAACACGGCGGAGGGCGCGCCCTGCCAGCTGGTGAGCATCGATCCTTTTCCCGATGCCGTGCTCTGTGGCGGCATTGAGGGCCTGAGCCACGTGCTGCGAACTCCGGTGCAACAAGCGCCGGAGGCGGTATTCAGCGAGCTCGCGGCCGGCGACGTGCTGTTCATCGACAGCAGCCACGTGGTCGGGGTCGGCTCCGACGTGGTGCACCTGATGCTGGAGGTGCTGCCGCGGCTGCGTCCGGGAGTGCTGGTGCACCTGCACGACATCTTTCTTCCCATGGAGTACCCGCCGGAGTTGGTCTTCGACGGCCTGTGCTTCTGGTCGGAGCAGTACCTGGTGGAGGCTTTTCTGCTGTTCAACCGGGAGTTTCGCATCGTGTGGTCGGCGAGCATGATGCAGTCGGCGGCCGGGCGGGAGATCGAAGAGGCGATTCCGCAGTGGCGGGATAGCTGGCTTCGCCTCTCGGCGCAGAACCGGCAGTTCATTCCCACCGCCGACCGGCGGCACGTGTGGCCGTCGAGCTTCTGGATGGAGCGTACGTCTCCCGGCCCGTGCTAGCATCGCCCGTGCTCTGCAGCAGCGCCCCGGAGGCCATGCATGGCTGAGCGCTTCCATTTCTCCGATCTGCGGGAACTCTTCGCCAAGGCGAACGAGCAGAAGTCCGGAGACGAACTGGCCGGCATCGCGGCCCGCTCGGAGAGCGAGCGCGTGGCCGCCAAGCGCACGCTTGCGGATCTTACGCTCGCCGACATCGTCGCCCAGCCCCTGATCGAGGACGATGTTACCTGTCTGATTGAGTCCCAACTTGACCGCGACCGGTTTCGTCCCATTCAATCCCTCACCGTCGGCGAACTTCGCGAAGCCATCCTGCGCGAGCCGCCGGAGTGGCTGCAGTTGCTCGCGATTACGCCGGAAATCGCCGCCGCGGTGGCGAAGATCATGAGCAATCGCGACCTGGTGGCGGCCGCTGCCAAGATCCGCAATGTGACTCGCTGCCGCAACACCATGGGCGAGACCGGCGTTCTGGGAATTCGCCTGCAGCCCAACCATCCCTCGGACGACATCGCCGGTATTCTGCTGGCGACGATTGACGGCCTGCTCTACGGTTGCGGTGACGCGGTCATCGGCGTCAATCCGGCCGCCGATTCGGTCGAAAGCGTGAGTTCGATCTTGCGCGCCTTGCAGCGGCTGATCGACGGTCTCGAGATTCCGACGCAGGCCTGCTGCCTGGCGCACATCACGACGCAACTGGCGGCAATGGAGCGCGGCGCGCCGGTGGACCTGCTGTTTCAGTCGGTCGCCGGAACCGAGGACGCGAACCGCAGCTTCGGGGTATCGCTGGCGCTGCTGCGGGAGGGGCGCGAACGGGTCTTGCAGCACCACCGCGAGCGCGCTGTGCGCTGGCTCGGAGAGCAGGCGATGTACTTCGAAACCGGGCAGGGAAGCGCGCTGTCCGCCGAGGCGCACCACGGTGTCGATCAACTCACGCTGGAGGCGCGAGCCTACGGGGTCGCGCGCGCCTTCGAGCCGTTCCTCGTCAACAGCGTGGTCGGCTTCATCGGCCCGGAGTATCTGGCCGACGAGCGGCAGATCATTCGCGCCGGGCTGGAAGATCACTTCATGGGAAAGCTGCTCGGGCTGCCGATGGGCTGCGACGTCTGCTACACCAACCACGCGCAGGCGGACCAGAACTCGGCCGACAATCTCATGCTGTTGCTGGCGGCGGCGGGCTGCAATTACTTCATGGGCGTGCCGTGTGGGGACGACGTGATGCTCGGGTACCAGTCCACCAGCTATCACGATGCCGCCGGCGTGCGGGCGCTTTTCCATTTGCGGCCGGCGCCGGAGTTCGCGGCGTGGCTGGAGAGCGCCGGCATTTATCGCGACGGCAAACTCGCTCCCGAAGACGCGCGGGTTCGGCGTCGGCTGGTGGGCGGAATCGATCGCGCGCTGGGGCAGAGCGCATGACTGACGAAATCCGTCGATCCGAAAGCGGCGACCTCGCGGAGTCGCTTCGCCGGCCCACGCCGGCGCGACTCCTGGTGGGGCGGGCCGCCGAGGCGTATCGCACTGCGACGCAGTTGCAGTTGCGCGCCGATCACGCAGCCGCCCGCGACGCGGTGGGACGTGAACTGGACCTGGCGCGCGATCTTGGCGTCGAGTTGGTGGAGCGCTGGAGGCTGTTCGAGGTACGCTCGCGCGCCGTGTCGAAATCCGACTACCTGCTGCGGCCGCATCTGGGCCGTGACCTGGACCAAGCGGCTAGACAGGAGATCGCGCAACGCTGTCCTGCCGGCGCGGCGCTGCAGATCGTGATCGGCGACGGGCTTTCGGCGCGGGCGGTCGCGGCGCAGGTCCCGCTGCTGCTGCCGGCTCTGGCAGCGGAGGCGCAACGGCGCGGCTGGTCCCTGGGGCAGCCATTTGTGGTCCGCCATTGCCGGGTCGGAATCATGAATGTCGTCGGCGAACTGCTGCGGCCGAGCGTGGAGGTGCTGCTGATCGGCGAGCGCCCGGGCATGAGCACGGCGCAGAGCTTGTCGGCCTACCTGGCGTACCAGCCGCGCGCCGGGCATAGCGACGCGGAGCGCAACCTGGTTTCCAACATCCATGCTTGCGGCGTGCCGCCGGAGGCTGCCGCCGTCCGTATCGCCGGCTTCGCCGCCGAGTTGCTGCGCCTGCGCCGCAGCGGCGCGGAAGTGAAGGAGCCCTCAAGCGAGCGGCTTGGGCCGGGCGACGCCCCTATCCGAGGTCTCTCCTAAGTAACCTTGACAGGCCAGACTGTCTGTCCTACTGTCCTATGACAGTAAGCCAACGGCATCCATGATTTTCCAGCTGAACTACAAGTCCGGCAAGCCGATTTATTTGCAACTGGTGGACCAGATCAAGGCGGCGGCGGCGTCCGGGGCGTTGCAGCCCGGCGAGGCCTTGCCGCCGATCCGGGCGCTAGCCGAAGAGTTGCGAGTCAATCGCAACACCATCGCCAAGGCGTACTCGGAGCTGGAGAGCCTGGGTGTGGTGGAGACGCAGCCGGGCCGCGGATGTTTCCTCAGCGAGAGCCCGGCCGGATTGCGCAAGGACGCGCGCCGCAAGCTGTTGATGGAGGACATCGACCAGGCGATCGTGCAGGCGCACCACTTGCAGGTGTCGGAGGAGGAATTCCTGCAACTGGTGCGGGAGCGGGTCGCCGCCTTCGACCAGCGGCGCAAGGCGCGCGAGGTCCAGGAGGTGTGAGATGCCGCTGAACGACATTCCCGCGATCGCGATCGACGATCTCACCTACGCCTACGGGCGCGCCGAGGCGGTACGTGGCCTCAGCTTCGCGGTCGTTCCCGGCCGCTGTTACGGCCTCTTCGGACGCAATGGCGCCGGCAAGACGACGACCATGAAATGCCTGCTGAACCTGCTGCGCCCGCAGAGTGGAACGGTGCGCGTCTTCGGGCTGGATCCGGCGAAATCCGAAGTCGAGGTGAAGCGGCGCCTCGCGTACGTGCCCGACCAGGTGGCGTTCTATCCCTGGATGACCGTGCGCGAGACGCTCGATTACCTGTCTTCCTTTCGCGAGCGTTGGAACCTGCGGACCGAGGAGGAACTGCTGGAGCGCTTCCGTCTCGATCCCGGCAAGCGCGCCGGCGAATTGTCGAAGGGGCAGCGAACGCAGCTGGCGCTGATCGCGGCGATCTGCCCCGAGACCGACCTGCTGGTGCTGGACGAGCCGACTTCGGGGCTGGATCCGATTGTGCGCCGCGAGTTCATCGAGACGGTGATCGGCGCCTACCAGGCGGGCGGCGAAGGCAGGCGCACCATCCTGGTGTCCACTCACCTGATCACCGAGTTCGAAGGGTTGATCGACGAGTTCACCATCATCGACCAGGGGCGCTCGGTGCTGACCAGCGAAGCCGACGACGCGCGGCAGCGTTACCAGCGCATCCGCGCGCGCTTCGCGGGAAATCCTCCGGAGGTTGATTTGTTCGGTGCGTTGCGCGTGCAGCGCCAGGGCAGGGAAGTGGAGGTGATTGCGGATGGCGCCGGGCCGATCATCCAGGATCGGCTGCGTGAGCACACTCCCGAGGCGATCTGGACCGAAGCGCTGACCCTGGAAGAGATTTTCGTCGCCGCGTTGCGGGCGTAAGGCGAGGAGCGATGCAGGCAAGCACCATCCGGCTGAGAAAGGAAGCGCGGGCGCTGTTCTGGCCATGGCTGGCGGTGATGGCGATGGCGGTATTGCCCCTGTTGCTGCCGAAGTTCCCGCGCACCAGCCCGTGGCGCGTACTGCACGCGACCGCGTGGGACCTGTGCGGGCTCGCCTTCTGGTTCGGCGTCCCTCTGCTGGCGTCGCTGGCGCTGGAGAACGAGTTCCGACAGCACACCATAACGTTGTGGCTGTCGCAGCCGTGCCGACGACTTGAGTTGTGGCGGGAGAAGATGATCGCTTCGACGGCGGCGGTCTTGTCGGCGTCTGCGGTGATCGCCATGGTCGAGGCGAGCGATCGTTCGGTGTGGCCGTCGCCCAATCTGCCGATGATGCAACTGGTGTATGTGGTGGTGGCGCTGGCCTCGGCGCCGTACTGGATCCTGGTCGCGCGGGCCACCCTCAGCGGTTTCGTCGTTGGGCTCACGGTCAACAGCTGCATCTTCATGGCGATCGTCTTCAGCCTGGAAGGGCACACGATGGAGGCGGCGCTGCGAAAGTCTTCGGCTGCGACCCTGGCCATGCTGGCTGGTGCGACGGTCCTGTACGCCGTCGGTACGCTGTGGCTGGGCGCGCGCAAGTTGGCTGCGTTTCAGACGAGGGGAGGTCCCGGCGGCGACGATCTGGTCGTATCCGGCCCGACGTTCCTGCCCGAGCCGCTGGCGTCGTGCTTCCGCTGCCGGCCGCGTCAACCGGTCCGCAACCTGGTCCGCAAGGAGCTTCGTCTGCTGCGGCCTCTTTGGCTGGTGGACGCGCTGCTTGTGGGCACGCTGGCGGTGTTGGCACTCTCCCGCTATCTGCCGGTCGACCCCTTCAGGGACACCGCGCCTACCGATCTGCCGCACTGGATGGCGGGGATGCTGATCCTTCTGTTCCTGTGCGCGGCGATCCTGGCGGGAAGCGTGGCGTTGTCGGAGGAGAGCGCATCGGGAATCCTGTCCTGGCAAATGACCTGGCCCATCTCTCCCCGACGGCAGTGGCTGACCAAATTCGCCGTGGCGCTAACGGCTGCGCTGATGGCCTCCGTGCTGCTGCCCCTGGCCACGTTGCTGGTGAGCGGCTTGCTGTATCGGGCGCCGCTCTTGTACTTGCGCTCCGGTTCGTGGCTGCTGTGGATGTTCGCGGTCGTCTTCGCGGTGGTGACGTCGTTCTGGAGCGCCTGCGCGGCGCGCGACGCGGTGCGCGCCATCCTGCTGTTCTTTGCGGCGACGTTCACCATGTCCGCGGCGACTACCGCCGGGCTGTGGCTCGCCGGTCATTGGACGGGCAGCACAGGGACGCTGCGCGACCTCGTGGTTTCCTCGCTGCACCTCAACCCGTCCGCGTTCCAAATCCCCGCCTTCGACGTGACCCCGGCGATGGCATTTTTCCTGCCGCTCGCCGACGCGATCCCGCGCCTCTTCCTGATTCCCGCAGCACTGTTTGCCACGGGGCAGAGTTATCGCATCTACCGTGCGCCGAAGCAGGATGGCATGGGCTGGATGCTGCGCTGCCTGGCGCCCCTGGCGATGGCGTCGCTTGTGGGCGCTACGCTCCTTGCGGCAACGCTGCGGCCTTCGTCCTGGGATCCGTTGCGCGAAACCGGCGATGCGTTGCTGCAGCTTCCGCCGCCGGCGGTAGTGATGGAAGTATCCGGTGACAGCTTGGCCGGAAGAGTTCGAGTGTCTCCCCTCACGCGCCGCTGGCTTGCGGGCTCGCGAATCGCGGTGCTGGCAGAGCGCTCCTCGGGATATCGCACCGTCATTCATCTGGCCGGCGGCGTGGATTGCGCCGTCGTGGCGGCCCGCGCGGGAGTTATCCGCGTCAGCCCGACGCGGCCGCCATGTACCGAGCGGCCGGACGCGCATCGAGCCAGCCGCTAACATGGACAATCGCACCCTTGCCGCGTGACACAGACCTCTAGCGAATGGTGAGGGCCAGCGTGGTCTGGCCCTGGAAACCTCCGCCCTGAGCGGTGACGACCACGTTATAGGTTGCGGCGCTCGCCACTGACGTGCCCGGCTGAGTCGGTGTACTGCTGGCCACGTTACCACCACACCCGGGCAGTGAAAGCACCGCGGCGAGAGCCAGCGCAAGCAGAAGGCGGCGCCTGCGCACGCCCGCGCCGGGGAGGAGCACGAAGCCGAACGCCGGCATCATGAGCATCGCCCAGACTGCGGGTGCGCGGCGGCGGCTCTTTGCGCTCGTGGCCGCCGTGTCGATGGTCATCACCACATTGGAAACTCCGGCGCCTGCGCTGCCGGGGTTGAACGAGCAACTCGCGCTCGCGGGAAGTCCGGAGCAGGAAAGCGCCACGGTGACGCCGGCGTTTACGGTGACGGTCAGCGGCACCTGCACGGCTTGCCCGCCGGTGACGGTCACGTTGGGAGTCGTGGTGCTGACCGTTACCGGCGACATCAGCGTGCCGTTATCGCTGGCGGTATCGTTCGCCAGATTGACTTCGCCTCCGCCGGAAACTGTAGCGGTACTGGCGGCGGTTGGCGCCGCGTTGACGCTCACGGCCATCGTGATCGGCGGATAGCTGCCGCCCGGGGCCAGGACGTCGCTGCGGGTGCAGGTCGATCCGGAGCAGGTCCAGCCGGTACCGATCACCGACGTCGCGGCGAGCCCCGCGGCCGGCGCGATCGCCACCGTCACCGTCCCGGCCGTAGGACCAGGACCGACGTTGCCGACGGTCGCCGTCAGGCTGGACCCCGCTGCGCCCGGCGCGAAGCTGCCGGAGCGGGTCAGCGAGATCGTCAGGTCCGCCGCCGGAACGATGGTTGTGACGTCGCCGGCAGAATCGTCGGAGGTGTTCTGCTCTCCTCCGCCGGACACCGTCGCGGTATTGGTGAGCTGCGCCGGCGCATTGGGCGCCACGTTGACGGTCACGCTGATCGGCGGATACGAACTGGAGGCGGCGAGCGCGTCCGAGCGGGTGCAGGATGCTGACGTCGCGACACACGTCCAGCCGTCGCCACTTAGGCCGGCGAGAGTCAGTCCGGAAGGAATCGCCTCGCTCACGCTCACCGGGCCGCTCGTCGGCGCTCCGCCGGCATTGGCAACGATGATGGAGTATGCCGCGCCGGTCTGTCCCTGGCGGAAGTTCCCGCTGTGCGATACGGCGATCGTCAGGTTGGCGAGGCTCACGGTCACAGCGGCGGAGCCTTGGATGGAAGCGGTCGCCGTATCCGTGGCGGTGAGGGTTTGCCCGCCGGCGGTGCGCAGGATGGCGCTGAAGGTCCCGGTACCATTGCTCAACTTCGCGTCCGCGGGCAGCGAAGCGGCGGGATCGGTGCTGCTGAAATGCACCGTGCCGGAGTAGGAAGCAACGGTGTTATTGCCGCCGTCCTTGGCAGCCACGGTGAAGTTGAAGGGAGCGCCGGCCGCGATGGTCGAAGGCGCGGTGATGACCAGTCGCGTCGCCGAAGCGCTGTTCACGGTCACAGAGGCATGGCCAGTGAACCCGATGGCCACGGTGTCGGCGACGGCAACGCTCTGCGCCCCCGCGGAGTTAAAGGTCACGCGAAACGTGTGCGTGCCCGCATCGGCGCTGGTGAAGGTGTAATTGGCCGGCAAGCTGGCTGTGCTGTCGCTGCTGGTGAAGTGCACCGTGCCGCGGTAGTTGCTCAACACGGTTCCGGCAGTCGTCTTGATCGTCACCGGCACGGCCACCGGCGATCCTGCGGCTGCGGTAGCGGGCGGGGAGACAAGGAGCGAGGGCGGACGGCTGACACAGCCTCCCTGGAGGTTGGACCAGACGTCCTGCACCGTGTAGCCCGCGTTCAGCACCGACCGGGAGGAGCAAATATCGCCGATCTCTACATTGTCGGTGAGGTCATACCAGCCCAGCAAGCTGCCGCCGGGCAGGTTCACGCTCGCATCGGTCACGCTCTCCGCCAGTTCGTGGGCGGAGGTGGAGGTGACGTTGTCGAATTCCGTTCCCGCTCCGCAGCCGACATCGCATCCGCTGCCCGCGCCAAAGTCAGGCACGACACCGTAGGAGAGCAGCTTCGAGTCGCGGTCCAGCACGCTGCCGTGGTAAGCGCAAAAGCCGGCGGGCGCGCAACTGGTCTGGCCGCCCAGGGAAATGGTGATTCCCGGCGGGAAGTAGATGACATACCAGGTGTTGACTTTTCCATGACTGTCGAAAGTAGGCGCGGGCAGCTTGCCGGCGTTGATCTGGGCCAGCAGTTCGATCTGGACATCGCTATCGGTGAGTGCCTTGGAAGTGTTGCCGGGCGTGATGGTGTGCTCGCTGTTCAGCGAGCCGTGGCCGATGATCTGGTCTCCCGGCGGGGCGCCGTTCGTGGGCGCGAGGCCCTTGGTGCCGTACTCGCTCAGCATGTCGAGATAGCGGCTGTCGGTCAGAGAGGCGTAGAACGCGGCGATGCCGCCGGTCACGACGGAACTGACGTGGGGACCCCAGAACACTACCACCACGTCGACGTTGGAGATTACCGGTCCGCCGTAGTAGTCGAAGTGGTACATGGTCTGCAAGGCGTTGGCGGCCGAACGAACGGACTCCTTCGCGACCCCGTGAACGCGGGGCAATTGCGCGGGAATGTTGACCGGGGTGGAAGGCGCCTGGGCCGACAATCCTGCCGGCACTATCAACCCGCACAGGCATACGGCGATACGAAGAGAGAGCGAGAAGCGACGCGGCAACAACATGGGGAGCCTCACCAACGCAACTCCCCGGGATTCGGCCTCTCCAGGAAACAATCTGCTTAACGTGACGAGATGGCGTGGCCCGGTGGATCAGAGACTCTGCGTTGGAGTCGGGGAACAGGGCTGCGCGTTGTAAGAACTAGGGTGTTCTACGCTGATTTTAGGTCGCGGAAACGACTCGACAGATGCTCGGATGGCAACCCTCAGGCAGCGCGCCTGGAGTTCACGGCGGCAGGGTAGCGAGACTGCGTCAGCGCGCCGCCGGCAGGCTAGCCTGTTGCAGCAATCGTGCGAAACGCGGATCGCTGCGCAGGCCGTCGGCCATGGGATCGCGATCGAGATAGATCAGGTACTCGCAACGTTCATCGAGCGCCTGCTGGAGCTGCGCAAAAGCGCGCGCGCGATCGTCCAGAGCGGCGTACAGCGATGCAAGGTAAAGCGGCGGCACGTAGACCCTGTTGTCGCGCCGCAGGCGCAGCAGATACGCGAGGATCTCGCGCCCGCCGCGAACGTCGCCCTTCGCTGCCCGGGCGTGCGCCACGAACATGCTCATGGCTGGGCCGTGACCGGTCAGACTGCTGGCCCGCTCGAAGGTGGCAATCGCCTCCTCGAGCCGGCCCTGTTGCTCCTGGGCCCGGCCGAGATTCAGCAGGCCGAGCACGAAATCTCCGTCCAACTCCAGCGCGCGCCGCGCTTCGGCTTCGGCTCGGTCGTACTGGCGCGCGAAGTAAAAGGCCTCCGAGACCGCGGAACGCACGGCGGGCGACAGGGGATCGAGCTCTTGCGCGCGTTTGAGTTCCGCCAACGCCGCCGCGGTCCGTCCCTGAGCGTTCAACAGCAGGGCGTACCACTGGTGCGCCGTGGCATAGGCGGGATTGAGGGCGATGGCGCGCTGGAATTCCTTCTCCGCTCCGCCGAAATCCCAATCGTAGATGAGCTTGATGTGGGCTAATGATGCGTGCGCCTCTGCCAGCTGGGGATCGAGGTCGAGCGCCCGGGTGGCAGCCTGCCGTGCCAGCGGCATGGCTTCGCGCGGCGGCAGCACCCCCATTTCCGCAGATCCCAGCAGTTCGTAGGAGTCGGCCAGCCCGACATAGGCCGGGCTGTAGTCGGGATCGATCCTGGTGGCCTGCTGGAATTCAGCGATGGCGCGTGTCAGGTCCTCGGGGGTGCGCTTGTTCCAGAAGTTCCGTCCTTTCAGATACGCTTCGTAGGCCAGCGGGTCGACCGAGCGTGCCGGATGCGCTGTCCGGCCCAGGTTCACGCTGATCCCGCCGGCGATGGCCTCTGCCACTTCGCTTTGCAACGCCAGCACGTCGCGCAGGTCGCGGTCGTAGCTCTCGTCCCACAGATGAGCGTCGTCGACGGCGCGGATCAGGTGCGCCGACACTCGCACGCGATCGCCGGAGCGCCGCACCGCGCCCTGCACCACATAGGAAACGCCCAGTTGGCGGGCGATCTCCGCCAGCGGCTTGGCGCTGCGCTTGAAAGCCATGGTGGAACCGACTGCGATGGCGTCCAAGCCATCGGCGTGGAGCCGGCCGATCTGCACGATCAACTCTTCCGTCATGCCATCGCTGAAGTACTCCTGGGCCGGGTCGCCGCTGAGATTGTCGAACGGCAGCACGGCAATCATCGCCGGTCCATGGGATTGCGGGGTGTGTTTTTCCCGTAGCACCAGCCAGCCCAGAAATGCCCCCGAGGCGAGCAGCAAGAGGACGACGGCGAGCATAGTCGGGAGCTTGCGAGCCTGCCGCGCAGAAGTGGGTGTCGCCTCCTCGCCCCGCGGCGCAGGTTCGGAAGTCGCAGCTCCGTTCGGCTCCTCCCCCGCATCGCGCAGCGCCGCCACATCCCGGCCGGCGCGCCAGCCGTCGATCTCGCCACGAAAGGCGTAGACCGAGCCCTGCTTTTCGTGCAGGTGACGGTGCACGGGCAGCCCCTCGGACTTTTCCCAGCGCTGCACGGTGCGGACGTCGCGCCCCAGGTAGGCAGCGATCTCCTTCCACGACTCCAGTTGGTCCTCGGGGTGGAGGCTCGACAGAGTTTCCGTGTCTGTGCTGGCCATGCGCGGCGAAGTGTAGTCCCGTCGACCGGTGTCCGCAATGACGCGGCAAACAGCGGCATGTGACGACGCCGTGGCTTGCCGGTTGCGGCGGTCCTCGCCCCGAGCTAGGGTCCGAACTCGGGACCGCAGAAACCAACAACTTATAGGAGCATTCTTATGGATTTGACCGCCTACCACCAACGCCCCGCCGCCGCTCGCCGCGTATTGTTAGTCCTGTCCTGCTTGGCCCTGCTGCTCGCCACCCCCGCGCCCGCTTATTCCCAAGATGGGAATGGCCGCAGGACGGTGAAAGTCCTCACCTACAACATGGACGAGGGAACCGACTACCTCGAGGTGGTGGGCGCCGCCACCTACGGCACCTTCTCCGACTTCACCGCCGCCGTGCAGTTGACTTGGGACAACGTGCAAGCGAGCGATCCCGGCCAACGCGCTGAATTGCTCGCCACCCAGATCGTCGGCGCGCAGCCTGACCTGGTCTCGTTGCAGGAGGTGACCACCTGGTTCACCGGAACGCTGAATGGACTCTCCTGCCAGCCGACCGCGGTACAGATCCATGCTCTCAGCCTGTTGATGGACGCGCTCGAACGACACGGAGGACATTACAAGGTCCTGGCGCAAGTGCCGGAATTCGCTCTCGGGGGACCGTTTCCGGACCTGCAAACCTGCGTGGCGGCGCTGAATGAGGATGTGATCCTGGGTCGGGTCGCCGGCGAGAGCGAAAAGCTCGCCTACGACAACATTCAGTTCGGCCACTACGCGTACCAGTTCTCGCTACCGTCGCCCATCGGCGCGATCGAGATTCCGCGCGGCTGGGCTTCCGTCGATGTCAGCGTCGCGGGCCAGCCGTTCCGCTTCATCAACACCCATCTGGAGGACGGCACCAACCCGTTGCTTGCTCCTCTCGCGGCCGCGCAGGCGGTGGAATTGATTACCGGGCCGGGTGCCACCGCCATGCCGGTCATCATCGCCGGCGACTTCAACTCCAACGCCAGCAATCCTGACGACCCGTCTTACCAGGCGTACCAGGCGATCACGGCGCTGGGCGGCTTCAGTGACGCGTGGCTGGAGGTACATCCCACGCTGCCGGGATACACCTGGGGTGTGGATGGAATCCTCCCCAATCCGGATTACACGCGCACCCAGCGCATCGATCTCATCCTTACCCGCGGTTTGGCGAAGGTGTTGACCGCCGCCGTCGTGGGCGGCGCGCCGCACGATCGGGTCGACGGCTACTGGCCCAGCGATCACGCCGGCGTTGCCGCATGGCTGCAATTGCCGTAGCGGGGCATGCGTCACGGCGCCATTTCTCGGCAGGGAAGTGGCGCCTCATGCCCTGAACAGGGCCGAGTACGCAGCACGGACCGCGGCTGGGGCCGCGGCGGAGGTCACGTTATGATTGGCAAAATCTTCCTCGTCATGGCTGCTTTTGCCTGCAGTGCATTGGCCCAGACTACGGGCCGTATCGAAACCAGCATCGACTACTCCTACCTGCGCCTGCACGTTCCCAACAGCGTCTCGCCTGTGAACCTCCATGGAATTCAGATCGGTGCAGCCGGCAACGTGAACCGCTGGCTAGGTTTCGGCGGCGACTTCGGCGCCTATTACCACTGTGCCGCGGGGTGCTGGGGGGACACTTCCCTGGCGCGCAATTATGTTTTCACCTTGCTGGGAGGACCGCGGGTGCGGCTGCGTCCCGGACGCGCGTGGCAGCCATTCGCCCAGGCTTCCGCCGGCATCCTGAACGTGCGTTACAGCGACGATCTGACGTTCACGCCGAGTGCCACGGGCGTCGGGGTCGAGAACACGAGCAAGGCAAGCCACACCGGCCTGGCGGTCGCCGCGGGCGGAGGAGTGGACTGGTTCAAGGGTCGCGCCATTATTCGCGTCGCGCAGTTCGACCTGCTGCACTACGACGCCGGCGGGCGCAGCGGCAATACGCTGCGCTTCTCCGCAGGAGTGCGGCTGCAGTTTGCGGCGCGCAAGTGAATCTGCTGGAGCGCACACGCGCAAGCCACGAGCCGGGCGCGAGCGCCAAGATGTTGGAGGATTTGGCTGCCCCCCAGGGATTCGAACCCCGATATGCTGATCCAGAGTTACGGGTCAGTCGAGGCGGAATTTCTGGCAACGCCATTCTGATTCAGCGACTTGCGTGACCGCAAGCCCGCACGGAAGCACCGCGTTAGAAGTATCGGAAAATCGCGTGTTGGCGCATAGGGGCTCGGCTCGTGTGGCACAGTTATGGCACAGACAAATTGACAACTGCGGGCCAATGCGCTAGCATCTATCAATGTACGCACATTGTACGTACATAGGAGTAGCCATGGCAACCGCGCTTAAGAAGCGTTCGACGGCGAGATCGCAGAGGATCAATTTCCGCGCTTCGGCGGACGAGGAGCGCCTGATTCGGCTCGGAGCGGAGAAGAGGGGTGAGAAGGTGACCCGCTTCATTGTGCAAAGCGCATGTACCGCCGCTGAAGTTGCTCTAGCTGACCAGAAGCATTTCGAACTCGCTCCTGCCCAATTTGCTCGTTTCGCAGAAGCGCTCGACCGGCCTGCAAAGGTCATCCCGTCGTTACAAAAACTGTTCGCGCAGAAGTCGGTTCTTGAGCGCTGATTGGACGAATCGCAAACAAAGCCGTCCCTCTCTGCGGTCGAACTGCTGACTTCCAATCACGACGTCAGCCAGTTTGACTGCGGCAAGCATGTTTCCCTCACAGATTGGCTAAGGCGCTTTGCCCGCATGAACCAGGCCAGCGGAGACACGCGAACGTACGTCGTACATCGAGGTCTCCAGGTGGTCGGCTACTATTCGCTGGCTCCTGCTAGCGTCTCAAGAAAGGAAGCCACTGCTCGGGCCAGCAAGTCGGCACCGGAGCCGATTCCCATCGTGCTGCTCGCGCGTCTAGCCATTGACAAGGAAGAGCAGGGCCAAGGCCTTGGCGCTGCTCTGCTGAAAGACGCCTTGCAACGGGCATATG
>DASUBK010000503.1:0-17842 GCA_035763305.1 Terriglobales bacterium
GAGTGGAGCAGAGCTCGCTGTCCCAGCAACTGGCGGTGTTGCGCAAGAGCAACATCGTAGCCGGCCGCAAAGACGGCCTGAATGTCTATTACTCGGTCACCGACCCTGCCGTCTTCCGCCTGGTCGACGAGGCGCGGCAGATCTTCAAGGGTCACTACGCCGACCTGCTCTCGCAGCTCAACCAGAAGGCGAGGAGCAAGTGAGGGCCGCGCGCAACCGCCGATGATTTCCACTGTGCTGGCTTTCGTGCTGGTGTCGCTGGTGGCGATCCCGGCCGTCTTTCTCGCTTTCGGCAAATCGCCAACAACACGCCGCGCCGCCTGCGGGCTGCTGATCGCGTCGCTGGCCGCGGGAGCGGTGGCGGCCTGGCGCGCGTTAAGCCTCGGCGAGGCGATCTGCCTGGACCTCTCCGCGTTTGCGCCGCTTCCGTTCGCACTGGCCGTGGACCACCTCAGCGCGCTGTTCCTGTTCCTGATTTGCGCGGTCAGCGTGCCGGCGATGCTGTTCTCGTCCGCGTACCTCGAAGGCCACTACGAGGGCCTGCGGCGGCAAGTTTTGTGGGCGCTGATGCCGCTGTTCCTGGGGTCGATGGTAGTGGTCGTCACCGCATCCACCGCGTTCGCCTTTCTTTTCGGATGGGAGCTGATGACGCTGTTTTCGGCGGCGCTGATCCTGGTCGAAGGCACGGATGGCGAGCGCGGGCACAGCCTCTTCATCTACCTGCTGATGATGCACGCCGGCGCCGCCGCGGTCGCCGCCAGCTTCTTCCTGTTTGCCGGACGCGCGCCGGGGCTGGAATTTGCCGGCCTGCGGGCGGCGGGCGCGGCCATGCCGGCCGGACTCCGCAACGCCATTTTCCTCCTGGCGCTGGTGGGCTTCGGCACCAAGGCCGGCATCATCCCCCTGCACCTCTGGCTGCCGCGGGCCCATCCGATCGCGCCCAGCCCGGTTTCCGCCCTGATGTCGGGGATCATGCTCAAGACGGCCGTGTACGGTCTGGTGCGCTTCGGCTTCTATCTTCTGCCGCCGGGACCGTCATGGTGGGGATACGCGCTGCTTGGGGCGGGCGCGTTGTCGGGTACGCTGGGCGCGCTGTACGCGCTCGGTGAACATGACCTCAAACGACTGCTGGCCTACTCGAGCGTGGAGAACATCGGGCTGATCTTCCTGGCCGCGGGGGCGGCTATGGTGCTGGCGGCGAACGGCGCGGTCGATTGGGCTGTGGTGGCATTGGTGGCCGCGTTGCTGCATGCCTTCAATCACGCAATCTTCAAGAGCGCGCTGTTTCTTGGCGCGGGTGCCGTAGCCGACGCCACTCACACCGTGGACCTGGAGCAACTTGGCGGCCTGTTTCGTCACATGAGGTTGGCGGCGATCGCCATGCTGGTGGCCTGCGGTGCGATCGCCGGCCTGCCGTTGCTGAACGGATTTGTCGGCGAATGGCTGATGTTCCGCAGCCTGGTGGCCGGCGCCGCTTTGTCCAAGGCGAGCGCAGCGATCGTGCTGCCGGCCGCGGCGGGCGTGCTGGCGTTGATCGGCGGTCTGGCCGCGTCGTGCTTCGCCAACGTTTTCGCGGTCACCTTCCTGGGAAGGCCACGCAGCGCCGCGGCGGAACACGCCAAACCTGTGCCCGCTGCGATGAGCGCTTCGCTGGCGCTGCTGGCGGGTGCGTGCGTGATTCTCGGAGTCGCTCCCGGATTGCTGTTGCGCCCGCTGGCGGAAGTTGCGGGGGAGTTGATCGGCAGCGCGGCCGTACCTGACGGCGCTTTCTCCATCGCCTCGATCCTTCCTTACGTAGCGCTGGCGGTGGCAGTGGCGATAGCCGCGATCGCGGTCCTGCGGCGTCGCGCGCGGGTAACCTCGACCTGGGGTTGCGGCCTGCCGGGCCTTGACGAACGCATGCAGTACACCTCGACGGCGTTTTCCAAGCCCCTGCGCAAGGTATTCGCCAATGCCTACCGCGCCGAGCGGACGGTCGAAGTTGCGCCGGCGGGAGAGTCGTACTTCCCGCAGGCGATCTCGTACCGCTCCGTGCGGACCACTTCTTACGAACGGGCGCTGTACCGGCCGGCGGTGGACGCGATCGTGGCGGCGGCGCACCGCCTACGCCGGCTGCAAACCGGCAATATCCAGGTGTACCTGCTCTACATCTTCCTGGCGCTGGTAGCGCTGCTGATGTTCGTGAGGTTCGCGTGAGACTCGCGCTTACCATCGTCCAGGCGTTGCTGCTGATTGCGCTGGCGCCGCTGCTGCGCGGCATCATCGCGCGATTGAAGGCGCGCATCCAGAACCGCCGCGGGGCCAGCATTCTGCGGCCGTACTCCGATTTGCTGAAGTTGTTCCGCAAAGAAGATCTGCAGCCGGCGACAGCCTCGCCCTTGTTTCGCCTGGCGCCGGTGGTGGTGTTCGCCTGCTCGGTGGCGGCGGCGGCATTCGTTCCCGTGCTCTATGCCGGAGCGTTGGCGGGCGGGTCCGGCGATTTCATTCTGCTCGTCTACCTGTTCGCGTTGGCGCGGTTCTTCCTGATCCTGGGAGCGGCCGACGGCGGCAGCGCCTTCGGCGGAATGGGCGCAAGCCGCGAAGCGCTGGTATCCACGCTCGCGGAAGCCCCTTTGCTGCTGGGATTGGCGGCGCTGGCGATCGTCGCGCGCTCGGCCAGCGTCGAGGGCATCGTGCAGTGGACGCTCACGCAGGACTTCTTTCAATTGTCGGCGGTGCACGCGCTGGCCTTCAGCGCGCTGGCGCTGGTCGCCATCGCGGAGACCGGGCGCATCCCGGTGGACAATCCCACCACGCACCTGGAACTCACCATGATTCACGAAGCCATGGTGCTGGAATATTCGGGGCCGAGCCTGGCGTTCATCGAGTGGGCCAGCGCCATCAAGCTGAGCGTCATTAGCGCGCTGCTGATCGCGGTGTTCCTGCCCTGGGGCATGGCGACCGCGTGGAGCGCGGGTGCGCTGGTGCTGGCGCTGCTGGCGTTTGCCGGCAAGGTCCTGGCGATTGCGGTGACGATTGCCGTGGTCGAGAGCAGCGTCGCCAAGCTGCGCATGTACATGGTGCCGGATTTCCTGGGAGTCGCCTCGGCGCTGGCGATCCTGGCGGTAGTCTTCACCGCGCTGATGAGGTAAGGCATGGGACTCGTCGAACTGGCGGCAACCAAGACGCTGGCCTCGGCGGCGGTATTGCTGTTCATTACCGTGCTGATGATGGCGTCGGCAAAGCGCATTTCCAGTTGCATCGTGCTGTTCGGGGCGCAGTGCGCGGTGCTGACTTCGCAGATCCTCGCCATGGCGTACGTCCACAGGTCGGCTGAGGCGTACGCCGTCGCGGCCCTGGTATTCGTGGTCAAAGTGCTGATCATCCCGCTGGTGCTGTTCCGCATCGTGGAGCGGCTGAATGCGCCGCGCGATGTGTCGCCGTCCATCACTTCGGCGCAGTCGGTGTTTGTGGCCGCGGGACTCATCCTGCTCTCGTTCTACGCCGTGCGGCCCTACGTGCAGACGCTGGGAGTCGAGGAAGACATGCTGGCGGCGGCGGTGGCGCTGATTCTGACCGGGGCCTTCCTGATGGTGAGCCGCAAGAAGGCGCTGATGCAGGTGATCGGCCTGCTGGTGCTGGAGAACGGCATCTTCCTGGCCGCGTTGACCACCACCTTCGGCATGCCGCTGGTGATCGAGATCGGCATCTTTTTCGACCTGCTGATGGGCGTGTTCCTGATGGGGCTGTTCGTGTTTCGCATCCGCGACACCTTCGATCATCTCGACGTGTCGAAGCTGAGGAAGTTGAGGGGCTAGTGATTCTCGTCGTGCTATTGCTGATCCCGCTGCTCGGCGCCATGCTGGTGCTGACCTGCAAGCAACCGCGGCGCGCGGCGTTTGTCGCGCTGACCACGGGCGCGCTGGAACTGGCGGCAATCGGCGTCACAGCGTGGCAGGTTCATCTTGCGGGCGCGCTGCGGGCCGGCCGCTACCTGCGCGCCGACGGCCTGACCGCGCTCTTCCTGATCAACATCGGGGCGATTACCGCGCTGGTGCTGGCGTATTCCGCGGGCTACCTGCGCCACATTCCCGAGGGACGCTTCTCCTCGCCGCGCTGGTTCTACGCGCTGTTGTTCGTGTTCCTGTTCACCATGATCGCGGTGTACCTGTCGGCGAACCTGGGGATGCTTTGGATCTTCGTCGAGGCCACCACCCTGGCCTCGGCGCTGCTGGTCGGCTTCTACAACACCGAGGGCGCGGTGGAAGCGGGGTGGAAGTACCTGATCGTGTGCACGGTCGGGATTGCCTTTGCGCTGTTCGGGACCATCGCGCTGTACCTGGCGGCGGTGCGGGGCGGCGTCAGCCCGGAGTCGGCGCTGGATTGGAGCGAACTGATGGCGGTGGCGCCGCAGCTTCGCGTCGCGCCGGAGTTGCTGAAGCTGGCGTTCGTGTTCGTCGCGGTCGGGTACGGCACCAAGATCGGCTTTGTGCCCATGCACAGCTGGCTGCCGGACGCGCACGCCGAGGCGCCGTCGCCGATCAGCGCCATGCTCTCCGCGGTGCTGCTGAATTGCGCCCTGTACGCGCTGCTGCGCTTCGACGCCATTGTGGCGCGCGCTCTCGGCAGCGGCTTCAGTCACACCCTGCTGCTGGTGTTCGGCGGAATGTCAATCACCGTGGCGGCGTTTCTGATGATCGTGCAGCGCGATCTGAAGCGCCTGCTGGCGTACAGCAGCATCGAGCACATGGGAATCATCGCCCTGGGCATTGGCCTGGGCGGTGTCTGGGGAACCTTCGGCGCGCTGCTGCACGCCTTCAATCACTCCGTTGCCAAGGCGCTGCTGTTCTTCGGCGCCGGCAATGTGCGGGAGAACTTCGGTACCCTGCGCATGGAGAAGATTCGCGGCATGGCGCGGACCATGCCGTGGACCACGGCCGCGCTGGCCGCCGGCGGGCTGTCCATCGTCGGGCTGCCGCCGTTTGCGCTCTTTGTAAGCGAGTTCATGATCCTGGCACAGGCGTTTGCCGCCGGGAAGTACGTCGTCGCCGTGTTGCTGCTGGCGGTGTTGTCGGTGGTGTTCGGCGCCATGTTGCAGCACTTCCTGCGCATGTTCGGCGGAGCGGCGGATGGGCCCGTGAGACTGCGCCTGGGACTCTCCGATTTCGCCGCGATGTCGGCGTGCGCCGCGTGCCTGCTGGCCTTTGGCCTGCATCTCCCCCAGGCGTTCACCGAGATGGTGCGCGCCGCCGTGGTGGTGTTGCGATGAGCGCCGCGGGTCCGGCAATGGCGGCGACTTTCGCCGACGTCACCCGCTTGCTGCAGTCGCCGCGCGTCCGCCTGGTTGCCGTGTTCGGCAGCCTCGATCCGGATCGCCGGGTTCGCCTGCACTACATCGCCGACGAGGACCGTCGCGAGTACCGCAGGCTCGAGTGTTTGGCCGCTGCAAGAGTTCCGTCGGCGGCTGCCATCACTCCGGCAGCGGCGTGGCATGAGCGCGAGGTGGCAGACCAGTTTGGCGTGGTGTTCGAAAATCATCCCGACCCGCGGCCGTTATTGTTCCACGAGAACTGGCCCGGCCACGCGCACCCTTTGCTGTCCGGACAAACGCCGGTCGAGGTCGACCGGCCTCCAACGGAGTATCGCTTTCTGAAGGTCCAGGGAACGGGCGTGTGCGAAGTGCCCGTCGGGCCGGTGCACGCCGGCATCATCGAGCCGGGACACTTTCGCTTCAGTGTGGTCGGCGACACGGTTTTGCACCTCGAGCTGCGCCACTTCTACACCCATAAAGGGACAGAGAAGCTGTTCGAAGGCGCTCCCGTGCTGCGCGCACCCATGCTGGCGGAATCGGTTTCCGGCGACAACTGCTTTGCGCACGCGGTGGCGTATAGCCAGGCGGTCGAGGCGGCGCTGGGCATCGCCGTGCCGCCGCGCGGCGCCGCGATTCGCTTGATCGGCCTGGAACTCGAGCGCATGATCGCGCACATCGCCGACGTGGGCGCGCTGTGTGGCGACGTCGGCTTCACCGTTCCCGCCGCCTACACGGCGCGCATTAAGGAATCGCTACTGCAACTTTCGGCGCGCACGGTTGCAACCCGTTTCTGGCGTGGAATCGCCGTTCCCGGCGGGGTGAAACGCGATTTGTCCGACGAGGCCGTCGCGGCGCTGCGCGCGGGAATTGCTACTGCGGCCGGCGATTTCGCTGTGCTGGCGCGCATGGTGTTGGATACGCCTTCGGTGCAGAACCGGTTCGAGACGACCGGGGTGCTTTCCCAAGAAGCGGCGCGCGATCTGGGCGTGGTCGGCCCTGCGGCGCGCGCCAGCGGCATCGATTTCGATGTGCGCCGCGATCATCCCTACGGCGCCTACGCCGGCCGCGCCGTCGAAGTTCCCCATTACCACTATGGCGACGTGCTGGCGCGCGCCCGGGTGCGCATTGACGAGACTCGCATCTCCGCCGATCTGATCGCCGCTTGCCTGGAGTCGCTTCCCGCCGGCGACATCGCGACGCCCGTTACCTCAGACGGCAACGGAGAAGCTTTCGCGGCGGTGGAATCCCCGCGCGGGGAATTGGCTTACTGGGTGCGCATTCGCCAGGGGCGGATCGCGCGCTGCCACATCAAGTCGCCGTCATTTCAGAACTGGCCCGCGCTGCCGTTGGCCATGCCCGGCAACATCATTGCGGATTTTCCCTTGATCAATAAAAGTTTCAACCTGTCCTATTCGGGGTGCGACCGATGATCTTCGACATTCCCAAGTTGAGCGCGCAGAGCGCCAGCGTGTTGATCCCGGTCGAGTCCCTGAAGGCGAACGCTGCCGGCAGCCGCATGCCGGAGATCGTGGGATCGCGGCTGACTCCCGGCATCGCGCAGCGCCTCGCCGACATCTGCCCAACCGGCGCCATCACTCTCGACGATTCTCGCCGCCGCCTGACGTTGGATTATGGCGAATGCACGGGATGCGGCGATTGCATGGCAGCCGGCGAGGGCGCGGTGACCGAGGCCGCGAGCCTTGCCCAGTGCGGAGCCGCCCGCGCGGCGCTGCTTCGCCGCTGGGACCTCGAGAGCGGTGCCGAAATCACCAGCGACGATGCCGGAATGAGAGCAGCGGCAGATGAGCTTCGCGCGCTGTTGGGGCGCGCGCTCAACGTCCGCGAGGTGGATGCCGGCTCCTGCAACGGCTGCGAGCAGGAGATTATCGCCACCACCAGCCCCTACTACGACCTGGAGCGATTCGGGATCCACTTTGTCGCCTCGCCCAAGCACGCCGACATGCTGCTGGTGACCGGACCGGTCACGCGCAACATGGCGGAGGCGCTGCGGCAAACGTACGAAGCCACGCCTGCTCCGAAGCTGGTGGTGGCGGTAGGCGCCTGCGCGATCAGCGGCGGATTGTTCTCCAGCAGCTATGCCGTCGAAGGGCCGGTGGAGAAAGTCATTCCCGTGGATGCCTGCATCCCCGGCTGCCCGCCTACTCCTGCCATGTTGCTGAGCGGTATTTTGCGCGCCGTGCGGGAGAGTTCCAGGAAGTAACCTAACGGTGAAACCAGAGCGGTACAATCCTGTCATGATCGGCCGCCCTCAAGCTTCCGACGCAGCGCCGTACTACTTCAAATATATCGACCAGGTGGGCGCCGGCGACGCAGTCGCCGTGATGGAGCGCCAAATCGAGGAGGCGCACCGGTTATTTTCGGAGATTTCCGAGGAGAGGTCGCTTCACCGCTACGCGCCGGGGAAGTGGAGCATACGAGAAGTGCTGAACCACATCTGCGACGCAGAGCGAACGTTCGCTTTTCGAGCCTTGTGGTTCGCCAGGGGATTCGAAGCTCCTCTGCCCAGTTTCGATCAGAACGTAGCCGTGGCTGCTGCACAGGCCGATGGCGTGCCGTGGCGTGCCCACGTCGAGGAGTTTCAATCCGTGCGGGGCAGCACGGTCGCGTTCTTCCGCAACCTGCCGGAAGGCGCCTGGACGCGCAGCGGCGTCGCCAGCGATAACCGCTTCACCGTGCAGGCGCTGGCGTTCATCATCGCCGGGCACTTTGCGCATCACGTGCAGGTTCTTCGCGCGCAGTACTTGTGAGGACAGGAACGCGCAAGGTTTCCCGCCGCCCGCATCCCTGCAGCGGCTTCGTACTCGACGAATCGCGCCGCAGCTCCCGTTAATCCTCCGGCGGATTGGTTTGAATCGCTTCTCCTTTCACCAGCGTGCGATCGAAGAAGTCACCGGTGGCGGCGAAGACCCGCACCCACGTCCGCCACAGGAGCGAATCGTGGATATCGTCGGGGATGACCATCAGTTCGTAAGGAATGTGATGCTCGCGGAGCATGGGAACCAGGTTGGAGGTCTGCGCGAAGGGCACGTTGCGGTCGTCGTCGGCCTGAATCAGCAAGACCGGCGATTTCCATTGGTCGATCGATGCCACCGGGGAAGATTCGTGAGCCATCTTCTTCATGTCGTCAGTGGCGCTCGCTCCACCTCGCCCGCCGAAGAGCGCTGACCAATCGTGGACGCCGGCGTAATCCACTCCCGACTTGAAGATATCGGAATTGCGCGCCAGCCCCATGGCCGTCAGATAACCGCCGTAGGATCCGCCCCACAGGCCGATTTTTGCGGGATCGACGTAGGGCAGCGACTGCAGATATTTGGCACCCGCCACGACGTCCTGATATTCCGAAGCGCCCAGCGGCCCGGCATGCTCGGGCTGGCGAAAGGCGCGGCCGTACATGATGCTTAGCCGGTAATTGACAGACAGCACCACGTATCCGCGGCTGGCCAGGTATTGGTTGGCGGCGTACATGAAGTTGTAGGCGTCCATGGGGTGAAAGCCGAGCATCATCTGCCGCGGCGGGCCGCCGTGGGTGAAGATCAGCGCCGGCCCGGGTTTGGTCGGGCCGCGCGGAACGAAGAGCTGGCCGTGAATCTCCAGCCCATCGAGGCTCTTGAAAATCACCTGCTTGGGCGTGACGAACTGGGCCGAGGGGTAGTCGGCGGGCAAAGCACTGGAGGCGATCATCTCGCGTCCTTGCTGCGTGAGGCGATAGGGCATCGCCGGTTGGGTTGCGGTGGAACCCAAACAGAGCACGAATCGCCCGTCGCCGGTCACTACCGGCGTCCATTCGAGGGATTCGCCACGCGTCAGGGCCACTTTGTCAGGCCGGTCCACGGGGACTCGCCAGATGTGCCGGCGATCGATATCGTTTTCGTTGGAGGAGTACACCAGCGATTTGCCGTCAGGGGACAGCGTCGCATCCTTAAACGAAAACTCGCCCGGCGTCAGCAGCAGGGGCGCGCCGCCCTCGGCGGGAATCGAGTAGAGATGTACCCATCCGTCTTCCTGCGACGCGAAGATGATGCGATTGCCTTCGGCAAACTGGAAGGCGGCTTCCTCCCACTCGCCGCCGGGAAACGAGCCGTTCGCGTCATGGGTGCTTTGCCAGATTTGTTGCGCTTTGTCGGTCGCCGCATCCCACACCCAGATCGACCATGGCAGCATGCGGCCGGAGAGGAACCCTCCTCCGGCGCCGGTCACGCGGATGAAGGCCAGCTTCGAACCGTCGCGTGACCAGTGGGGCAGCATGTCGCGAAATACATTGGGATCGACGTAGCGCAAAGTCTGGCTGCCGAACTCATAAATCCCAATCAATGCATGCGTGCCGCGATTGCTGACGAACGCAATCTTCTTGCCGTCAGGGGACCATTGCGGATGCGAATTGTCGCCGCGAATATAAGCGACTTTGTGCGCCGCCGTCTTGCCGGATAGCGGCGCGATCCACAAGTCGTGGCGCGCACTCCAGACGGCGTACTGGCCGTCGGGCGAGATCTCGATATCTTCGCAGCCTTCGAAGCTGCAATTCATCGTGCCCAGCAGTCGCGGGTCACCGCCCGCGACATCGACCGCCCACACTTGTTGTTGTGGCTGGGTCACATTGCTGGTCGGATCGGCGACTTCGCCCTGGTCGTTCGTCTCGCTGCCCCGGGCATAGACAACGGTGTTTCCGTCGGGCGTCAGGCGCAAGCTGGCAATCGGCATGCCGTTGTCGCCGCTGTAGCGCGTTAGCTGGCGGGCTGCGAAAGAGGGTCCATCGGCCACCCAGACATTTCGTGCTCCCCGCATGTCGAATACCCAGGCGATGCGTTCGCCGTGCGCGGCGGCGGTCAAGCCATAAGGGTAGGGATAGCTCATGGCCTGCTCCACGCTGAATCCCTGGGCCGGCGCAGGCAGCGCCGCCATTAGCATCGCAAGCAGCATGCCCGCCGCGAGTTTGACTGCCTGCCGCAAATTGCCCTTCCATTCCATGTATTCGTCCTCCATCGCTGCCGGAACGCGCTCCGCACTGCCGAGCAGCGCGCCAAGTGAAAATCAACTTTGCCGATGAAAGGGACATCTTAGTCCGAATCGGCGCAGGCGCACAATGGTCAGGGTTCGAGCGAGCACGTATGCTCGGCGACGACGACGGAGCTACGGATGCGATTGCGTGGCGGCTGCGGCCTTCTCTTTCTGCCGCGCTGCCCAGGCCCGCATGGCAGCGTGGGGAACATTCACGTTCCGCAACCCATCCCGCACCTGTTTGTGGTGGGCATCGTTTCCGCACGCAAAGTACGTGCCCTGGGCTATCGCCGTGCCCGCCTCGGCAAAGGGGCAGGTGAAAGCGGCGGGCTGCACTTCGGCGCCGGGTTCCGCCCCTGCCTGGGTTGCGAGCTTCGGCCAGGCAATTTCAAAGAAGGGACACTCGTTGGGATTCGTCGCCGCCGTTTTCCTGGCCTGGATGTAAGGCAACTTCCCGGCCACGAACAGGCCCCAGATACTTTTCGAGCGCAACTCGTGACCGCTGCGCGCCTCGATGTCCCAGGGAACGTATTCGCATTCTCTGTCCTTAAAAGAGGGCGGCCTGTGCGCCTGCGCCCTGGCGATCTGTTTGAGCGTCTGGAAGCAGCCGTCGGCGACGGAGGACTGAATGCGGCCGGTTTGCAGGCCGAGGGTGCGGCAGAAGGCGAAGGTCGGGTTCAGATGCTGCTGGTCGGCGGGGAAGATGGGCAGAACAGCGGCATCGATGATCTCGTTGAGAAAACCGGAATTGGCGGGCGAGAGGTTGCGCAAGTTCGACTGCAGCAGGCGCCCCACCTGAGCATGGACGCGCACCGCGGCGAACTCGAAATCACGGATTTTCAAGTTTGCGTTCAAGACTTTGGCTCGCTTGCTCACCGACAGCGTGGTATTGAATCTGCCGATGTCGCGCGTGGGCTCGGCGTCCAGCGATCCGGCGATCAGCAGGTCAGGGCAAGTGTGCCGTTGTTGCAGGCATTGGCAGGCCTTCTCGAAGCCGACCTGGCTCGTCTCCGCCCCGGCGTTGCCCTCGATGAAATCCTTCTGCACACTGGTCATCACGTGCATGGCGGGGAAGAACGGCAAGTTGTCGAACATCCCGCCGTCGGCGTAGACGTAGTTGGGATTGCCGCTCCCGGGATAGATATCGGTTTCGCGACGCGGCTGGAACACCGCGGGAAAAGCCGACGAGCTGAGAGCTCCCTCGAGGAAGTCGTAGCTCCCGCCGAAGAGCCCGGGATCTCCCAACAACCGCAGCTCCCACGTCACCAGATTTGTCGCCGTGGCGAACATGGCCACGCCTCTGCCGTTGGCGTCGAGAAATGGCTGGGTGCTGTTGCGGTTGCGCCGCCGCGGATCGGGGAAGAGCAGGGCGTCGGCGGTGGGTTGGAGCAGGGAGACGCCCATCACGAACTGATCAATTCCCAGGCGCGGCAAGGTGTAATCGCGAACCTTCTGCACCAGTTCCCACACCGCCTTAGTAATTTCCCCGGCGACGAAATACGCGGCGATCCGCTTGGTCTCCTCATAAGGCAGAGCCAGCAAGGTGGAAATCGCGTCCAGTAAGGCCGGCGGAGCGCCAATCACGGCGAAGCCGGGATCGAAGCGGCTTCCGCGCCGCACCATCCTTTGCAAATCGCGGGGCGAGAGCGCGATGGAACGGCCGCGGATTCCCAATTCGCGGCTGGCCGACTTCAAGGTGGCGGTCAGCGCGATCCTCCGGTCAACATCGGCAAAGGTGGACAGCAGGTTTGACAACACCTGCAAACCGACTTGCCGGTCGGGATTGCTGGCGGCCGCCGCCAGCGCTCCGCCCATCAGCGTGCCCACCGAAGCGCCGACCACAAGATCGATCTGGACGTTGGCTTTGAGGAGCGCGGCCAAGACGCCGACCTGGAATGCTCCGCGGAAAACTCCGCCGCTGGCCACGAAGGCGATACGCGGCGTGTCTCCTTTCAATTGCGGGAATTTCTCCGCGCTCAGCCGCAGCGGCGAATCGTCCGCCGGCTCGCTGCGCCCCAGGTACTGGCTGCACGCATGACAGACCTCGGGCAGTCCGGGCGGATCGGGAACCTCGATCTTCCCGCCCCACAACTGGGCCATGAGTTCGCGGCAAGCGATGCCTCCCTGCGGAATTCGGTCCTGGTACAGCCGCTGCAAGCTTTGACGGCACCCCGCGGCCATCACCTCGAGGCACTTGTCACGCTGCGGATTCAACGGCGGGCCGACATTGATGTCCTCCTCCGGAGCAATGCAATCGGCGGAAAGGGGAAGAGTGTCGAGAACATCGCTCTCGCCGCGATCGCCCGCGGACCAGCGCTTCATGGCCGAACTGCCGCCGGCCTCGACGACCAGCCTTTCGAGTTGGGTGAGGAAATTCGTCTGCTGCACCTCCAGCTTGGTGTCGCGCCGCTTGGCGAGCCGCAAGCTCAGGCGGCCGACGTCGACCACATTGGCGGGAGCCGTCGCCGGCGCGCCCTGGCCCCGCGGTTCCAGGGGAACGTTGAAGACGACGTGAATCGCGCTGCCCCGGCTGGTCAGCTTTTCCGCCTCTTCTTGATGTTTGTTGAGGAACGCGAACAGCGCCGGAAGCGGGTTCTGGCGAACGATAGTGCCATCGACGACATCGAGGTGCGGGGGAGTGGTTCCCTGGAGAGAGGTAAAGAGTCGCTCCATGCGGCGCGGGCTGCCGTCGGCGGCGCCCATGCGCTGCGCCTGGTCCTCTGCCAGCCAGTACTGCATCTCCGACGCCCCAACGTGCACCGGTTCTACCAAGCCGGGCATGGCGATCGCCGCCCGCAGCGCCTCCACCAGCGGCGCGCCCGGCTGCGGCCACACTTGCTGCGAGGCGATTTTGAACCTCTCCGCCGACGGTAGCGTTTGCAGCGCTGCCGACACCAGCAGCACCGCCATGGGCTTGTCCTGGACCGTCTCGAAACTTCCTCCCCTGGTCACCGCGCTCGGGTCGAACAACTCGCGCAGCTTCTGTACGACATAGAAATGGGAAATGACGCGATTGCTCAGGCCGATGTCCTGCATCAGCACGCCCGCCGCCCAGGAGAACAAGCTGACCTCGCGCCCTTCCTTTCTGCGCCAGGCTCGGAATTTTCCCACGCAGTAGCCGGCGCCGAGCAACGCCGCTACAACCAGGATCAGCCACACCCAGGCGCGAAACGACCACTTGCGAATCTCGAACAGCGTGGCACTGTGGGCGCCGACAAAGCCGACCACATTCTTGGTGCGCAAGGACGCCGGCAGGCCGACCGACGCCCAGCGCATCCACGCGGCGACACACATCAACCACAGCGCAAGCCACAGCGGCCCCAGTTTCAGACTGGCGCGCAGCTTGTCCCGCCAGCTGCATTCCGGCACGTAGATTTCGATGTTGGCGACCCAGGCAATGAGAGCGTACTCGATCGATGCGGCCAGCGCGCCGGTGGCCGACAGCATGGTCCAGGCGGAGGCGCGCGAGGACGGCCAGGAAAACCCGTAGCCGGTCACCGCGATCAGGATCTTGCTCGCCGCCCACACATAGAAGGACCACGTGATCACCACCAGCAGCGCGGCGATCAAGTACACACCGGCGCCAAACAGCGGGCGCACCGCAGTCAAGGGCGGCTCTTTTCCGTCTTCGCGCGGGCGCTTGTAGAAATTGTCGGCCACCGGCGCGCAGATGTACCAGCTTAGCCGGCGCACGAAATAGGCCAGCCGCAGGCCGAGGCGTACGCGCGACAGGAAGCCGTAGCGCTCCTTGGCGCGCACGTAATAGATGAGCGCCTCGGTGAGCCGGCGGACGGAAAGCGGAAGCTTGGCCAGCCTGCGCCCCAGTTTGATGAGAACGTACCGTTGCCGCCTTGCCTCGGTTTCCTCCTTGCATGGCAGCGAGGTGTCGCGAATGGGCGGCATGTCGGCGAAGAAATCGGAGAGATCCGGGATGGCTTTCCAGATGACATCGAGCGGCTGGTCGGTCAAGGCGCGAAGATAAGTGCGAAACCAGCCCCAGCGGGAGGGTTCGTCGGCGGCCAGCGCGGGAGGCGCAGAACGCTTCTCCGGGGGAGCGCTTTGCAACTCGCGATAGCACTTCTGGATTGCCGCCGCGCTGACCGCTCCGGAGGAAATTCCCGCCACGACGACCGGGTGCTGTCTTCGCGCCGCCAGATAAGCGTGGATGACTCCTGCGCCAAAGTAGGCGGCCCGCGGTCCGGCGGTAAAGCACAGGGCATCGTCTCCGCCGCCACCGGGAGCGAAGACCGGCTGGGCCGGCGCGGCAGCGGGCTTGCGTTCCGGCAGCGATGACGGCATTGCGGGTTCCTGCGGTGACTGCCAGGCATCAGCCGACATCAGGAGAAAGGCGATGGCGACCAGCAGCATCGCCACGGTGGCGATCCCTGTGCCGGTGGTGATCGCGTCCATCTGGTATCTCCACAGACCGGCAAGTCTGGGCGTCAACGTGAGAAGCACAAGGGCGCGCGAGACCGTGGCGCAAAACGCCACCAGCCCGGAGAGGAACGCGAGGACCGCAATAGCCCCGGCGGCGAAGCGGAGACGGCGCCACTGCCGTGTCACGCCGTAGCGCATCAGGAGATAACCGGCGGCGAACAGCGCCAGGAAGAAGCAGCCCCACTTGACCAGCGACAGATCGTGCCCCAGCAGCGGCGGGATCCAAGGCTTCGGCCGCGTGAGCTTTGCGAAAATGCAGATGTTCTCCCCGACATCGAAGAGCGCGGCCCAGCGCGCCGCCATGCTGAGAATCCAGGAGACCTTGGAGTCGAAAGGCTCATAGAGGCGGGCGATCTGTGTCAGCAGGGCCCAGTAAAGGAAGATGAAGACGAAATCCAGGTAGGTATTGACGCGCAGGCCGTGCGCGTTTTGCGCCGCCAATTGCGGGTCGCCGGGTTTCCATCCGGCGGCGGCCCTGCGATCGCCCTGTTTCCATCCGACGGTGAAATCGACGTTGTCCTGCGAATAGGCCAATTCGATCGACAGGATCGGGTTCTTGCGATACGAGTGGACCTGTACCTTGCCCTGGATGGTAAGCAGCACGCCCCATAGCAAGGTTGCCAGCGCGAGAATGCCGACCAGGCGTACGTTTGAAATCCTTGCAGTTCCCAACATCTTGGACCTCCAGGAACCGTCGCCGGTGGTGGGAGATATTTGTGCGAACCATACCTCCGCGCGCGCGGCAAAGAAATCCCTTTCCATAAATATTTCCAATTCCGGAACAGGGAATAGCTTGCAGCAATTCTCCGGCGGGAGGTTGTGTCCGTTTACGCTTGACATGCGGAAGGCGAGTGGTATGTTCGCCGCCATCGGAACCACCGGAATGTGCTTCGGCAGGCTTGTCTCCCAGCGATGAGCCTCTGTACTGGGTAGAAGACTCACCCACAAGAGGACTGTGGCCGGCTAAGGGCCGGAACGTAGTTTCGGGATTCCGCACGCGTTCCCGCGCGCCTACCTCGCCCAGGCAGAAGGAGGCTTCCATGGCCGGAGCAGCAGCAGGCCTCATTCCCAGCAGCAAATCGTTCACCCTGGGACCGGCGCAGATCACAGTTGCCGGCGACCCCGCTGCCATGCAGGCGGTGCTGGGGAATCAGCCGTTTCCCAACTGGTCGGTGGCCCTGGGCAATGTCAGCGTGACCGCGGGCCAGGACATCACCTTTGCCACCCCCGCCGGTCCCCTGCACTGCAACGCCAGCGGCGGATTGCGCACCGGCATCGGACTGTACACCGATGCGCAGAAGGTGGTTGCGGACCTGGGCCTGGCCGACGAACTGGCGCAGGGCCTCACCCTGCCGCAGACCGCAGGCATGGGGTTTTGTGTCTTCCTCTCGAGCATTGACGCCAGGGCTTCGGCGCAAGGATCGGTGGCGCTGGGCTCGCCTGCCACCCTCACCTTCGGCGTCGATGGCAGCGCCGCTCATGCCTTTGCCGTGGTGCGCCAGTTTCCCACCAATACCCCGGCGGCCGCAGTGCTCAGTGGGACTTTCGGGAATTGGAAACCGCCAAGCACCATCAACGGAGTCAACGATCTCGATTGCGGCACCTGGATCGCCGCCGAGGTCGAGGGCAAGCTTGCGATCGCTTTGGCCGCCAGCTACGGCTACGACTTCACCTGGGTCCGCCAGGCCGCCCTGGGGCAGTTGTCCGGCGACATTTCCCTGAAGTTGAATGCCGCCATCAAGGCCGCGCTCAGCTTCACCGCCGAAGGCAAGTACTGCGTGGTGGTATCGCGCGAGCCCGAGGACTGCTCCGCCATCCGCCTGCGCATCTTCAAGCTCAAGAAGAAAGGCTGGGCGTTTTCCTTCAACGGCGGCCTCGATGCCAAGGTGGATAAGAATCCCCTCCCCGGCACCTTCGACGATTTCCTCAAGGCCGTCTTCGGGGTTCACGGCCAGCAGATCCTCAACGACCTGCACGCCGTCCAGGATTGGACCGATCCCGCCAGGCTGCCCGACAAACTCGCGGGACTCGGTCTGCAGTATTTCAAGAAGTTCCTTGCCGACATTACCGGCGACGATCCGAATGTCCTGTTCGAAACCGTCAAGAACAGGCTGACCAATCTTCTCGCGCAATGGGACGCTCTCCCCGCCAGGGTCGCATCCGTCCTGTGGCAGCATCTTCCTAACGCGGACGCGGTCAAGAGCATTGCGGATCTGGCCAAGTCCCTCGCCGCCCCCAACCAGGACACGGTGAAGGCGCTGCTCGAACCCCTGCTGCAGAAGGCCGACTTCTTCACCACGCCGCGTGGCCAATGGCTCGAGGCTGCGGCCGAGGGCGGGCTGTTGGATGCGCTCACCGGCACCCGCGCCTTCCAGGATTTTCAGAGTGTGGCCAAGACCACGGCTGGGCTGCTGGATGGAAGCAAGGTGCAGACCTTGCTCACCAATCTTCAGCAGAAGATCGACGTTGAGATCGGCAAACTGGTCGGCCTCACCCTTCCGGACGGCGCCGCCTACAGCAGTTTTCAGTCGCTGGAAGACGCGATCAAGGATTTGACCCCGGGCAAGCTCGATCAGTGGTTGCGCGCCAAGCTCGAAGCGTTGTTGGAGAAGCCGATCGGCGGTATCGCCGATTTGCAGAAGGCGCACCAGCTGATCGTCAAGATTGCCGCTGCCGCGCCGGCGATTTACGACAAGGCGCGGCAGGCGCTGGAGAAGACGTATTCCTTCTCGCTTTCGGCAACCTACCAGGCCGCCGACGCCGGCACGGCGCTCATCGACGCCAGCTTCGATCTGGCTCAACCCGCCGCGGCGCAGATGTTCAAGGATCTGGTGGGCGGCAGCTACGACGAGTTCGTCGCCCATTCCGCCCCCGGCGTCAGGCTGCGCGCCGCCACCCTCACCCACAACGTGAGCCGCCGCCGGCATGTCGAGGTGTCCCTGCCTTTCTACAAGAGCACCACCGAGGAGATCATGAACTCGCTGGCGCGGGTGAACGCCGTCGACGAAGCGGACGGGCGGGTGTTGATTTACGAGCTTCAGGCGGAGGACGAGGTGGTCACCCGCAACCGCCGCGACAGCCGCCTCTCCATCGCCGCGT
>DASUBK010000504.1:0-6569 GCA_035763305.1 Terriglobales bacterium
TCGACCGCTGGTGCGCCGGACGCGGCAGCCGGTAGCAGATGGTGACCTCGTCGCCGGCAGCCTGCACCACGTCATCGCCCGGCTTCGCCGCCGAGCGCATCACCGCGGAAGTGATGGCGAAGTGCGGCGCCGCGGGCTGCAGGCGAACCGTCCGCCGGTACAACTCGCCTGCGCTCAGGTTCACCGACGAGTGGCCCTGTCGTTCCGACTGTTCGAAAAAGCTCGATCGCGACATAGAAACCGGAACGTGTCGGCAACTCTTGTGGCCGAGGCCGTCTCCCGTTTTGCAATCGGCCTTCGCAACTCGGCAATCGGCAATCGTTTGACCCCTGCCGCTCCGCTACCTATGATGAAGGATTGCAGTTGCCGCCGTCGCCGCGATTAGCTGACGGCTGAAAGCCGCTGACAGCTCCCATGGCCAAGTTCTACATCACCACGCCGATCTATTACGTGAACGCGCGGCCCCACCTCGGCCATGCCTACACCACCATTGTTTGTGACACTATCGCCCGCCGCCACCGCATGCTGGGCGACGACACCTTCTTCCTGACCGGCACCGACGAGCACGGCGTGAACGTGGAGCGCGCCGCCCAGGCCGCCGGCCGCGATCCCCAGGCCCACGTGGACGAGATCGCCGCCGCCTTCCGCGCCACCGCCGACCGCGTCAACGCCAGCTACGACAAGTTCATCCGCACCACCTCGGCCGAGCACAAGCGCGGCGCCCAAGCGTTGTTCCAGGTCCTGCAGGAGAAGGGTTTCATCTATAAGGGCCACTACAGCGGCCAGTACTGCGTCTTCGACAACCTGTACGTGGATGCGGTGGGCCCGGGCGCGCCCTGTCCCGAGTGCGGCCGCCCCACGGAGACCGTCAGCGAAGAGAATTATTTCTTCAAGCTCTCCGCCTTCGAAGACAAGCTGCTGAAGTATTACCACGACCACCCCGAGTTCATCCGTCCCGACACCCGGCGCAACGAGGTGATCTCGTTCGTGCGCGGCGGCCTCAAGGACCTTTCCATCAGCCGCAGCACTTTCCAGTGGGGCGTACCGGTGCCCGGTGATCCCGGTCACGTGATGTATGTTTGGCTCGACGCGCTCTCCAACTACATCACCGCCATCGGCTACGGCTCCCCCGAGAAGCAGGACCAGGAGCGCTTCCGGCACTACTGGCCGGCCAACGTGCACATGATCGGCAAGGAGATCGTGCGCTTCCACTGCGTCTACTGGCCGGCGTTCCTGATGGCGGCCGGGCTGGAGCTGCCGCGGTCCATCGTCGCCCACGGCTGGCTGCTGTTCGAGCACGACAAGATGTCCAAGTCGCGCGGCAACATCGTGCGCGCGGAAACCATCATCGACGTGCTCGGCGTGGACGCGCTGCGCTACTTCCTGCTGCGCGAAGTCGTTTTCGGCAGCGACGGCTCGTTCTCTTTCGACGCCCTGGTGCAGCGCTACAACTCCGATCTGGCCAACGATTACGGCAACCTGTCCAGCCGCACGCTGAGCATGATCGGGCGCTACTTCAAGGGCGAGGTGCCGTACCCGTCGCCGGGCGCGGCGCGCACGCCCGCCGACGAGGAGATCGCGGAAAAGGCCCGCCAGGCTATGGAGGAGTGCGCCGGCCTGTTCGCGCAATTCCAGTTTTCGCGGGCGCTGGAGTGCGCCTGGTCGGTGATCGGCGCGGTCAACAAGTACATCGTGGACAACGAGCCCTGGTCCGTCGCCGAGAAGCAGGACGAGCACAGCCGCGCCCGCCTGGCCACCATCCTCTATACCTCCGCCGAGGCGCTGCGCGTGGTCACCGCGCTGGTGCACCCGGTCATTCCGGATTCCACGGCGCGCATCTGGCGCCAGCTCGGCCTGGGCGAGATCTCGGATTTTCGTCTCACCGACCTCAAGTGGGGCCAACTGCAACTCGGAGGCAAGCTCGGCAAGGTGGAACCGGTCTTCCCGCGCGCCGACAAGAGCGCCATCGATCGCATGCACGAAGCCGAAGCCGCAGGACGCGCCGCTGCACCGGTGTCGCCGAAAGCAAGCGGCGAATCGCGCAAGCCGCCCGCCGCCGTGGCCGCCGCGCCCGAACAGGCTGCGGCGCAAGCCGCGGGAACTCCCGCCGGAACCGGCGCCCACCCCGGCCAGCCGGCAACGCAGGCCGCCGTCGGGCCATCGGCGTCCGCTCCGGCGCCCAGTGGCAAAGCAGCCAAGGCTGCCGCGCCACCGGAAGGGAAGATCTCCATCGACGATTTTGTAAAGGTGGAGATGCGCGTGGCCCTGGTGAAGCACGCCGAGCGGGTCAAAGGCGCCGACAAGCTGCTGCGCCTGGAAGTGGACCTCGGCACCGAGCAGCGCCAGATCGTCGCCGGCATCGCCGAAGCCTACGAGCCGGAGAAGCTCATCGGGCGCAAGATCGTGATCGTCGCCAACCTCGCCCCGCGTAAGCTGCGCGGCCTGGAGTCGAACGGCATGCTGCTGGCCGCGTCGGTCGAAGGCGGCAAGCCTGCGCTGGCCAGCTTCCTGGAAGACGTGCCAGTCGGCGCGAGGCTGAAGTAAGAACAAGCCACGGATTTCCACCGATCAGCACGGATCAGAATAAAAAGAGGTTCATCCTGTGCATCCGTGGTGATCCGTGGCTGATTTCTCTATGTTCGTCGACTCGCACTGCCATCTCGAAGGGCCCCGCTTCGACGCCGATCGCGAGCAAGTGCTGGCGCGGGCGCGCGCTGCGGGTGTCGAAACGCTGGTCGCCATCGGCAACGGCAATGGTCCGGCCGACGCCGACTGCGGGCTTCGCCTCGGGGAGCAATTCGACGCCGGCCGCGACGGCCGCCCGCGCATCTTCGCCACCATTGGCGTGCATCCCCACGAGGCGAAGCTGGCCGAAGACCGCGACTACGCCCAACTTGCCGCCTGGGCTGCGAATCCACGCATCATTGCCTGGGGCGAGATCGGCCTCGACTACTTCTACGACCATTCGCCTCGTGACGTGCAGCACAGGGTGTTTGTTCGCCAGATGGAGCTGGCGGTCGAGGCCAGGCTGCCCATCGTCATCCACTGCCGGCCGTCGCAGGAGAAGCAGGACGCCTGGGACGACTGCCTGCGACTGATTCGCGATCACTTCACTCCGTCAGGTCTCGGCGGCATCATGCATTGCTTTACCGGCGAGCTGGAGCACGCGCGCGCCGCGCTGGAACTCGGCTTCATGATCTCCTTCGCCGGCAACGTCAGCTTTCCCAAAGCGCTCAGCATCCGCGCGGCTGCCGCCGAGGTGCCGCTCGACCGCATGCTGATCGAGACCGACTCGCCCTATCTGGCGCCCCTTCCTCATCGCGGCAAGCGCAACGAGCCCGCCTTCGTCGCCGAAACCGCCCACCACATCGCCGAGCTGCGCGGAACCACCGCCGACGAGATCGGCCGCGCCACCTCCGCGAATTTCTACCGCTTCTTCAAACTCACCGAAGTTACCTAGCGACAGGCGCCCTCGCCTGTCGGGCGAACGCGCGGGATCCGCAGCCGGCGAGCTGCGCTCGCCCGTGCAGGCGTGGGCGCCTGCACCTACGCAGAACGACTAACGACTAACGACCATCGACTGTCGTACACTATCTGTTTCCTATGGCCGAGAACTCGTTCGATATTGTCAGCAAGATCGACCTGCAGGAGGTCTCCAACGCCATCCAGCAGGCGCTCAAGGAGATCCACACCCGTTACGACCTGAAGGACTCGAAGTCGAACATCGAGCTGGGCAAGGACGAGATCACCCTCGCCTCGGTGGACGAATTCAAGCTCAAGGCGGTCAACGACGTCTTCCAGCAGAAGCTGGTCAAGCGCGGCGTGCCGCTCAAGGGGCTGACCTACGGCGCGGTGGAGCCCGCCGCCGGCAGCACCGTGCGCCAGCACATCAAGCTGCAGCAGGGAATTCCCATCGAGAAGGCGCGCGAGATCGTCAAGAAAATCAAGGACTCCAAGAAAAAAGTTCAAGCATCCATTCAAGGTGATACGGTGCGGGTGAGCGGCAAGGACCGCGACACCCTGCAGGACATCATCGGCCTGTTGCGCAACTCGGATTTCGGCATCGACATGCAGTTCACGAACTACCGCTCCACCTAGGAACCGATCGTGAGCACGCCCGCGGCCACCACGGCCAAGGAAATTTTCGAGTTGTTGCGCGACGACCTCGCCGCCATCGAGCGCGAGTTCGGGCGGGATACCGTCAGCCAGGTGACCGCCATCACCGAGATCGGTGAGTACCTGCGCGCCGGCGGCGGCAAGCGCATTCGCCCCGCGCTGCTGCTGCTCGGCGCCCGGCTCTTCGGCCGCGACACCCGGGCCGCCATCCGCCTGGGCGCGGTGGTGGAGATCATCCACACCGCCACCCTGGTGCACGACGACATCATCGACGAGGCCAAGACCCGCCGCGGCCGCGCCGCCGCCAACACCCAGTGGGGCAACGCCAAGTGCGTGCTGGCCGGTGACTGGCTCTACATGCAGGCCTTCAAGATCGCCGTCCAGGAGCGGAATTTCCGCGTTCTCGACATCCTCATCGAGCTCACCCAGCAGATGGTCGAGGGCGAACTGCTGCAGATGGAGAAGCTGGGCCGCTGCATCTCCCTCGAAGAGCACTTCGACCTCATTTACCGCAAGACCGCCTGCCTCTTCTCCGTGTGCATGCGCCTGGGCGCGATCCTCGGCTACGCCACGCCCGCGCAGGAGGAGAACCTGGCGCGCTACGGCCACGCCATCGGCATGGCCTTTCAGATTGTGGACGACGTGCTCGACCTTACCGCCTCCGAGGACATCCTGGGCAAGCCCGTAGCCAGCGACCTGCGCGAAGGCAAAGTAACCATGGCGGTGATCCACGCCTTGGAGCGCTGCACGCCGCACGAGCGGGCGCAGATCGAGACCGTGTTGCGCGAGCGCGCCTTCGGCAGCGTCAGCCTGGCCCACGTGCAGGCGATCGTGAACCGTTACGGCGCGGTGGACGCCGCCATCGCCCGCGCCAACGAATTCGCCGAAGAGGCGCGGCAGGCCCTCGCCGATTTCCCCGACAGCGACAGCAAGCGCGCCCTCCTCTGGGTGCCCGACTTCATTGTGCAGCGCGAAAAGTAGTGCCAATCCTCCGTGAAGAATAGACCGCAAACTTGAGGTCACAATTTGTGATCTCAAGATCGCCTCGCTGGCCGAAAGCCGATAGCCGACGGCCGATAGCCGCTTCCAGCGGCAGCCCTCGATTTCATGCAGGTTGCGGCCCACTGCGCATTCGGGCAGGGCATCGAAACTCCGCATGAAGCGCCTTCTCCCACTGACCTCCATCGTTCTGTTCCTGCTGTGTGCGGGCGCGCTGTCGGCGCCGACGCCGGGCACCTTCCGCGGCGTGCTGGTCGGCAAGGCCGTCGACCCCAACTGGATCAACGTGCAGGCTATCAATGGGAGTACGCGCCGGGTCGAGGTCTCGAAGGCCGATGTGGTGTGGGGCGATAGCATCCCCGCCAACGCGCGCAGCGCCTCGCCCAAGCAGGCATTGAAAGAGGGAACCGAGGTTCGCGTGGAGGCGGTGGCGCAGCCCTCAGGCGACTGGGAGGCCAACCGCGTGGAAATCCTCAACCTGCACGCCACGCCGGTGCAGGCCCTGCCGCGGCTTAGCGACAAGCTGCCGCAGAACGTGGCGGAGCTGCGCTGAGGGATCCCGTAGCCGCACCGAAAATCACGTAGCCGCAGGCGCGCTGGCTGCGGAAACTTTGCCCTACCCTCCACGGTTGCGCAGGCGAGGGCGCCTGCGCCTACGTAATTCTCGCTTATCCGAAATTCCCCCGCATCGCTACGCTCCGGCTCGCCGTCAGCCCCTTCTTCTTGTACTCGTCGAAGGCGTCCAGGAAGCGGTCAATGTCCTGCTTCTGCCGCAGGTAATAGGGCGTGCACAGGCGAATTTTGTACGGCTCGCCGCCGCGAATGCGGATCTTGTGGTCTTTCCACATCGCGTATTCCAACTGGTGGATGTGCAGCGGCGGCGTGTTCACCGACACGATGGCAGCACGGAACGGGCCGTCTCCGGTCCAGTTTTCCGCGCCCCGCTTCTGCATCTGCGCCCAGATGTAATCGTTGAGCTTGCGCTGGCGCTCCTCGATGCGGTCCATGCCGATGCGGTTGATGAACTCGACCGACGCCCGCAGCCCCCACAGCGCCGGCACGTTCGACGAGCCGATGCGCTGAAAGCGTTCGGCGCGGATCTTCTTGTCGTCCCAGCCGGAGGTGGTGACGTTGCTCCACACGCGATCGATCAGCTCGTCGCGCACGTAGAGAAAGCCGGTTCCCTTGGGCGCCTGCATCCATTTGTGCGGGCTGGCCCCGTACATGTCGCAGCCGATGTCCTTGATGTTGAGCCGCATCATGCCCGGCACCTGCGCGCCGTCCACCATGGCGATCAGGCCCTTCGACTTGGCCAGCGCGCAGATTTCCTTGACCGGCAGCACCACGCCGGTCGCGGTGGTGATGTGGCTGACGAACAGCACCCGCGTCTGCGGCGTGATGGCGTCGCTGATGCGGGTGAGCAGCGCGGCGGCGTCGGTCAGCGGCTTGGGAAT
>DASUBK010000505.1:0-9121 GCA_035763305.1 Terriglobales bacterium
GCGAAGCTGTCAGGGCGGTGCGCACAAGGCTCGATTCTATTGGTAATTTGTAATTGGTAATTTGCCCAACGCACAAATTACCAGATGTCGAATTTCAAATTCTAAATGGCCACTGTTTACACCATCGGCCACTCCACGCGCTCGCTGGAGGAGTTGGTCGCGGCGCTGAAGGCGCACGCCATCCAGACCCTCGCGGACATCCGCTCCTTCCCCATGTCGCGGCGGCTGCCGTGGTTCAATCGCGAGAGCCTGGAGGCGGAGCTGCCGAAGGCGGGCATCGCGTACGTGTGGATGAAGGACCTGGGCGGGCGCCGCAAGCGCATCCTGCAGGACTCGCCCAACACCGGCCTGCGCAACGACTCCTTCCGCAACTACGCCGACTACATGATGACCGCGGAGTTCGAGCGCGCCGCGCAGGAGTTGATCGCGCGCGCCGAACGCGGGCGAACCGCCATCATGTGCGCCGAGCGCGTGTACTTCCGCTGCCACCGCATGTTGGTGTCAGACTGGTTGGTGGCGCACGGGCACGAGGTGCTGCACATCGACGCCGAAGGCCCGGTGCGCCCCCACAAGCTGATGGCCGAAGCGCGGCTGAACGCGGACGGCAAGGTCATCTATCGCGGCGGGCTGTTCTGATTGCCGAGTGCCGAATGCCGATTGGATTCGGCAATCGTCATTCGGCATTCGGCAATGTGGTAGTTTAGATTTTTTGTGCGAGGGCGCTGGCCGTGATCGTGGGAACCGGCGTAGACATCGTGGAGGTGCCGCGGATCGCGCAGACGATCGCGCGCTACGGCGACCGCTTCGTCCGCCGCGTGTTCACGGACGGGGAGATCCGCTACTGCGAATCCAAGGCCAACAAGGTGGAGCGCTACGCGGCGCGTTTCGCCGCCAAGGAAGCGGCGCTGAAGGCGATCGGCACCGGGTGGAGCCGCGGCGTCGCCTGGCGCGAAGTCGAGGTGCGGCGCGAGCCCGGCGGGCGGCCCAGCATCGGCTTCAGCGGGCGCGCCGGCGAATTCGCGGCCAAGTTGGGGATGAAGCGGGCGTCGCTATCGCTGTCGCACACCGCCGACCACGCCATCGCGCAGGTGATCCTGGAGGATTGACGATTGCTTCCATCGTTGAGATATCAAATTCAACCCGGAGGCACGGAGACACGAAGAAGAATTCCTAAGTTGTTTTCCTCCGTGTCTCCGTGCCTCCGTGTTGACCTTTTGTCTCGATATCCTGGATTTTGTCGGCCTGGAGCTTGATTGAGCGCTGATACCGCTATTGCGCCGTACCCGAGTGCTGTCGCCGACGAAGGCATCGCGCCGCGCGCGCTGCTGGCGGCGGTGCTGGTGATGAGCTTCAGCAGCCTGGTGCTGGAGCTGTCTCTGACCCGCGTGTTCTCGGTCATCCTTTTCTACCACTTCGCCTTCCTGGCGATCTCGGTGGCGCTGCTGGGCCTGGGCGCGGGCGGAGTGTTCGCCTACCTGCGGCAATCGTGGCTGGCGCGCTGGACCATCCGCCAACTGGGGACGACGCTGGGCCTGATCAACGCTGCCGCTATCCTGCTGGTACTGGAATTCGACCTGCACATTAAGGCGGACTTGGGCCTGACGTGGCGAAATTTCGGCCGCATCTCCGCCATCTACGTCACGTCGGCGCTGCCCTTCTTCCTGACCGGATTGTTCTTCGCGGTGGTGTACGCGCGGCGGCGGGAGGGCATCACGCGGCTGTACGCGGCCGATCTCAGCGGCGGCGCGCTGGCCTGCCTCAGTGTGGTGCCGCTGCTGAACTTTGTCGGCGGGCCAAGCACCATCATCGTCGCCGCAGCGGCCATGGCGGCGGCCGCGGCCGTGCTCGCCAACACGAAGTGGCGCCGCATCGCCGCCGCGACAGCCATACTCCTCGCCATCCTCGCTGGCGTGAACTACTCCGGCCGCCTGGTGGACATCGTCTACGCCAAGGGCGTGCGGCGCGACCAGAGCTGGGTCGAATTCGCGCGCTGGAACGCCATCTCGCGCGTCGAGGTCGACAACCAGGGCGGCGCGCGCGTGATCGTGATCGACGCCGACGCCAGCACCTACATCATGAACACCGACCCGCACGATTGGCGCCCCGACTACCGCCAGAACCTGATGTCAGCGGCGCCCTCGGTCGCCAACGTGCTGCGGCCGCGCGGCGACTACGCCATCATCGGCCCGGGCGGCGGGGTGGACGTGCTGCGCGCGGTCGCCAACGGCAGCCCCAGCGTCACCGGCATCGAGATCAATCCCATCATCGTGAACGACATCATGCGCGGGCGCTACGCCGGCTACGCGCACCACCTCTACCAGCAGCCCGAAGTGCACATGCACATCGGCGATGGGCGCTCCTGGGTGCGCGGCGCGCAACAGCACTTCGACGTGCTGCAGATGACTCTGGTGGATACCTGGGCCTCGACCGCCGCGGGCGCCTTTGCCCTCAGCGAAAACAACCTCTACACCGTCGAGGCCTTCCGCGAGTACTTCGACCACCTCAAGCCGGACGGCATCGTCGCTATCACCCGCTGGGAGTTCCAACAGCCGCGGGAAGCGCTGCGCGTGGTCTCCCAGGAGTTGCAGGTGCTGCACGACCGTGGCGTCGGCAATCCTGCAGCGCACTTCATGGTGGTTTCCGATGGACCACTGGACGAAGATGGCCGGCCGGTCACGGTCGTGTTCAAAAAATCGCAGTTCACGTCGGAAGAAGAGCAAAGTGTGCGTGCGCACCTGGCACAATTTCCCAAGCTAGCGCCGCTCTACCTGCCATCCGATCGTGATGAGAGTAGTCCTGCGGCAAAGGCCTTCTTTTCGCTGATTCACTCCGGCGACCCGGTCGATTTTGCCCGCGGGTACGATTTCAATGTCGCGCCCGTCTATGACGACGCTCCCTTCTTCTTCTTCACCATCAAGCCGGCTTCGCTCCTGCGAGGCGTGATCGGCGGCACCGGCCACGGCATGGACTGGCGCATCAATCTGGGCGTGGTGGTGCTCGGCATCGTGCTGCTGATGTCGCTCGCCTGCGTGCTGTTGTTCCTGGTGCTGCCGCTGGCGATGCACGCCCCGGCGCGGCAGCAGAGCACCCTGGGCCTGCTGTACTTCGTAGCCATCGGCCTCGGCTACATCCTGGCGGAGATCGCCTTCATCCAGCGCTTCGTCCTAGTTCTCGGCCACCCGGTGTACGCGCTGACCGTGGTCGTATTCCTGATGCTGCTGGCCAGCGGCGCCGGCAGCCTCCTGTCGCGGCGTCTGCTGAACGACGCCCGGCGCCTGTCGATCCCGCTGGCGGTCATCTTCGTGCTGCTGATCGCCTACGCCTGGGGACTGCCGCCGGTGCTGCGCGCGCTGGTGGGCCTGCCGTTCGCCGTCAAGTTGCTGGTGTCGACCGCGGTGCTGGCGCCGCTGGGCTTCGCCATGGGCATGCCGTTTCCGACCGGTATACGAATGCTGTCCAGTGTGGCCCGGGTCTCCGACCCGGGCGGACGGGCCGCAGACCCGTCCCCCACAGCCGTCGAGTGGGCGTGGGCGATGAACGCTGCCGCCAGCGTGCTGGGTTCGGTGGCGGCGATGGTCATCGCCATTCGCTTCGGGCTGGCGATCACGCTGGCCTGCGGCGCGGCGGCCTACCTGCTCGCCCTCGCGCTGCGATCGCGATTGCGAGCAGCGTAGGCGCTTTTTGTTCGTTCATCTTCTTGCGCCATCTCCCGGTTCTGCTATGATTTGGCGCTTCTCCAAGCCACTTGGTTCGTGGGGGGACGTTGCCGAGCCAACAACAGGTTCGCTGGTCGCAATTACGTGTCGGACTGACCGTCCTGTTCGCCAGCATCACGCTGGCGGTGCTGATTTTCCTGATGAGCGGACCCAGCGGCCTGTTCTCGCGCAAGCTGCTTCTCTACGCCTACTTCGACAACGCCGGCGGCCTGCGTACCGGCGCCCCGGTGCGCCTGGAAGGCGTGGACATCGGCAACGTCACCGACATTCGCGTGGTGCAGCAGAACACCCCCAACCCGGTTCGGGTGCAGTTGAAGGTGACGGCGAACTACAACAACTACATCAAGAAAGATTCACTGGCCACGCTGGCCACCGCGGGCGTGCTGGGCGAGACCTTCGTCGACATCGACAGCCGCCAGGCCAAAGAGGGCATCGCCAACAACGGCGACACCCTCAAGACGCTGAGCCAACCGGACATCCAGGATGTCGTTCGCTCCAGCCAGGGCACGCTGCAGAACATCGATGTGCTGCTGCGCCGCATCGATCGCATTATGGCCTTCGTGGAGAGCGGCCAGGGCTCCATCGGCAAGCTGATTTACGACGAATCGCTCTACAAGCGGCTGAACTCCACCCTGACGCAAGTGCAGGACATGGTCAATGAGATCTCCAGCGGCAAGGGCAGCGTCGGCAAGCTGATTGTCAGCGACGACCTCTACAACAAGGCCAACGCCTCGGTCGACAAGCTCAACCAGATCATCGACGAGATCAACGCCGGCAACGGCACCATGGGCAAGTTCATCAAGGATCCGTCGCTCTACAACAATGCCAACGAGACCATCGCCAAGGCCAACGCGCTGATGAGCGACGTCAACGCCGGCAAGGGCGCGCTGGGCAAGTTCGCCAAGGACGAGGCCTTCGCCAAGAAGCTGGACGACACCATCACCAACCTCGAGCAACTCACTCAGAAGATGAACTCCGGCGACGGAACCGTCGGCAAGCTGATGACCGATCCCTCGGTGTTCAACAACACCGACCAGATGCTGGTGGAGACGCGCAACCTGGTGACCGCGATCCGGCAGAATCCTAAGAAGTACCTGACCATCCACTTCAAGGTCTTCTAGTCGCCAGTCGCCAGTTCTCAGTTACCGCGGTTAATTCCCCCCATCTCCCTCTTCAGGTAGGCCCCGGCGCCCTCGCCGGGGCAGGCCGCAGCTGCAACGCAATGCAGCCGCGGCGGGCGCCTCGCCTGCCGCGAGCCATCGCTCGAACAATTCAGAAATACAGGGATCCTCACCCGACTGGTGGAAAAAGCAATCTGGGCTGCCGCTAACTGGCTACCGGAGACTGGCGACTGGCGACTGGCAACTGGCGGCTGGCAACTGGCGACTGGCAACTAGAAAATGATGAAGTGTTTTTTCTTCTTCAGGTTCTTGGCTTTGGCGTCGTCGGCGGAGGCGGTGGTGGTGTAGATCGGCTTGCTCTCGTTGGGGCTGGCGCCGCTGTCCACATATCCCGCCACCGGCAGATCGATGTACGCCTCTTCCCGTAGCTTGGTGAGATATTCGCGCAGCTTGGGCTGCATCTTCTGCATGTACAGCGCCTGCATGATGCGGTCCTGCGCTTCGGCCAGCGAGGGCACGCCGCCGGGGGTGTGCTCCGCCACCTTGAGGATCACGAATCCCTGCTTGGTGCGGATGATGTCGGTGGTCTCCCCGGCCTTCAGTGCGAAGGTCTTGTCCTCGAGTTCCTTGGCCAGTACGCCCCGCTTGAACTCGCCCAGCGCGCCGCCCTCCGCGGCGGTGGGCCCGTTGGAGTACTTCTTCGCCAGATCCTCGAACTTGCCGCCCTTTTTCAACTCCGCCAGCACTTCCTGGGCGCGCTGGTAAGCGGCGTCGAGGTCGGCCTGCGTGGGCTGCGGCGGGGGAGCGTTCTTGTTGGTGGGATCGGCGGCCGGAGTCTGGGGCGCGATCAGGATCTCTTCCAGCGATACCGATTCCTGCTGCTCCAGTTCTTTTTTGTGGGTGTCGTAGAACTTTTGCACTTCTTCCGGCTGGACCTGGATCCTGGAGCCCACTTCCTGCTCAATCACCTTCTGGGTGAGGATGCGGTTCTTCAGGTTCTGCTTGTAGTCTTCCCAGGAGATCCCCTGCGCTTCGGCGGCCTTTTCCAGGGCTTCCATGCTGTCGAGCTTCATGGACTTGCGCATCTCGTCGAGCTGCTTGATCAGGTCGGTGTCGGCGTTGATGCCCAGGTCGCTGGCCTTCTGGATGAGCAGTTGCTGGTCGATGAGGTCGCGCAGCACGTTCTTCAGTTCGTCGTTGACCTGCGCCTCGCTCAGGTTGGCGCCGGATTGCTTGATGTCCTGCAGCGTCTGCTCTTTGCTGCGCTGGTAATCGGAGCGCGTGATGATGGAATTGTTCACGCGCGCGATGATTTGCTCCACCACCTGGTCGGCGGCGAAAGCGTTGGTCAGCAGCATGCCAACCACGAGGAGGGGGAAGATTGATTTGCGCATCGTCACTAAAACCGCCACTACCTGGGAGTCAGTGGCTTTATTCTATCGCAACCGCCGGATACAGAAATTGGGTGAATTGGTGATTTGGTGATTGGAGAAGGAATTAGCAGCCAGACCAATCACCAAATCACCCAATCACCAAATTGCCCAATCACTTGGCCCCCAGCCCCCACCCCCTCTATCATGGAGCTATGAGACCGCGCATCGCCATCCCGCAGCCGCATTCCGGCCGTCCCGAGTACAACCAGAAGGCGCTGTCGCAGTATGTGGAGGCGGTGGAGCGCGCCGGGGGCGAGGCGGTGGTCGTCGATTTGTCCCTGCCGAACCAGGAGATCGCCCGCCTGGCAGCCAGTTGCGACGGCGTGCTTCTTCCCGGCAGTCCCGCCGACGTCGATCCGGAGAAATATGGCGCGGCGCAGCGCCATGAGAAGACCGCGGCCGCCGATCCGCGGCGCGACAACGCCGACGAACTCCTGCTGCAGGACGCTTTCAACATGCGCAAGCCCCTGCTGGGAATTTGTTATGGGGTGCAGTCGCTGAACGTGTGGCGTACCGGCACCCTGGTACAGCACGTCGAGAATCACGCGCTCAGCAAGGGGTTCCGCAAGACGCATAGCGTCGTGGTCGAGCCCGGCTCCCTGCTGGCCGAAATCGTCGCCCCCGCCTGGGGCGCTCGCCTGCCGTTACGCGGCCGGATCAATTCCAGCCATCACCAGGCGGTGGAGCGGCCCGGCGATGGCCTGCGCATCGTGGCGGTCTCGGACGGCGAGGTTGTCGAGGCCGTCGAGGGAACCGCCCCGGACCATTTCGTGCTCGGGGTGCAATGGCATCCGGAGCGCACCGCCGATAGCGATCCGGCGTCGCAAGCCATCTTCGAAGCCTTCATTCGCGCCGCGCGCGAGCGCCACGACAATCCGCGTGCCCCAGTCCCGGACTTCGAGACGCTGGGCCGGTAAGAAATTGCGGAATTGCCGAATTGCGGAATTGCAATAGGCTCCTCAATTCGGCAATTCCGCAGTTCGGCAATTCAGCAATCTCTGATAATTTGGCCCCGTCATGCCCCTGCCTTCCATTACGCTGGCGATTCCCGGCCGGGTGGCGCTGATTACCGGCGGCTCGCGCGGCATCGGCGCGGCGGCGGTGCGCATGTTCGTCGCCGCCGGCGCCAAGGTCGCATTCAATTACCAGAAATCGCGCACCGCCGCCGAGGCGCTGGTGAAGGAGTGTGGCGAGGACAATTGCCTCGCGCTCCAGGCCGACCTCGACGGCACGCAGGCATCGCGCGATCTGGTGGACGCCACCGTGAGCCGCTTCGGTCGTCTCGATATCCTGGTCGCCAACCATGGCGTCTGGCCGCCTGAGGACGTGGCGGTCGATCAGATGACCGAGAAGCAGTGGCACACCACCGTGCAGGTCAATCTCGACAGCGTCTTCGGCCTGGTGAAGCACGCGGTGGCGCAGATGAAGAAGCAGGGCGGCGGCGGGCACATCGTGACCGTCAGCTCCACCGCCGGCCAGCGCGGCGAGGCCGGACACTGCGATTACGCCGCCACCAAGGGAGCCATGATCAGCATGGTGAAGGGCCTTTCTACGGAGCTGGCGCCGCACGGCATCTATGTCAACTGCGTGGCGCCGGGCTGGGTGGATACGGAAATGGCGGCGCCCGCCATCAACGATCCCGCCACGCGGCAGAAGGTATTTGGCGTGATTCCCCTGGGCCGGGTGGCCACGCCGGAAGAAATCGCCGCCCCGATTTTGTTCCTCTGCACGCCGCACGCCGGCTTCATCACCGGCGAAATCTTCAACGTCAACGGCGGGGCGGTACTGGTGGGATAGCGGAATTGCCGACTGCCGATTTACGATTGCCCATTGAGGGAAAAACTCACCACCAGACACCGAGTCACCGAGGGCACCGACATTTTTCTATTTGTTCTCGGTGGCCCAGTGTCTCAGTGGTAGGTTTTTGGCTTTGGGATTGAGCAGCTGTGAATATGAAATCAGTAATGGCACTTCTAATTTTCGCGGGCACAATGCTCGCGCAGGCGGGGGCGCCCGCGCCTACGCAAGCTTCGCCGGATCCCAGCGCGCAGAAGGCCAAGGCGATCCTCGACCAGATGGTGCAGGCGCTCGGCGGGCAGTCTTGGCTCACCTACCAGGACTTTGAGCAGGAAGGGCGCACCTACAGCTTCTATCACGGCGAGCCCAACAGCGCCGGCATCCTCTATTGGCGCTTCTGGAAGTTTCCCGACAAGGACCGCTACGAGCTCACCAAGCAGCGCGACGTCGTTTACGTCTACAACGGCGACCACGGCTACGAGCTCACCTACAAGGGAACCGCGGCCATGGACAAGGATCAGTTGGCCGATGCGTTGCGCCGCCAGCATCACGGCCTGGAAGTAGTCATCCGCCAGTGGCTGCACGCGCCCGGCACGGCGCTGTTTTACGACGGCCCGGCCATCGCGGAGCAGAAGCCCACCGACTCGGTCACCATCATGAACTCCGCCAACGACGCGGTGACCCTCTTTGTCGACAGCAACACGCATCTTCCGGTGAAGAAGTCGTTCAGCTGGCGCGATCCCCAGTATCGCGAGCTGATCAACGAGTCGGAGACCTACGACAACTACCGTCCGGTGCAGGGAATCATGACCCCCTACACCGTGCTCCGCTATCGCGGCAAGGAAATCACCAACCAGCGCTTCATCTCCTCCATGAAGTACAACACCGGCGTGCCCGACGCGAAATTCCAGGCCACGGTGAACTACGATCCCAACAAGCCGAAGCGCAAGAAGTAGCGAGCGCAAGGAATTTGGTGAATTTGTGATTGGGTGATGGGAGCGGGCGCCCGATCCTCTAACCCCCGTCCAATCACCAAATCACGAAATCACCCAAT
>DASUBK010000506.1:0-6480 GCA_035763305.1 Terriglobales bacterium
GGCAGAACGCCCGCCCGCGGCTGATCTCCAGAATCCGCCGGATGCGGTCCGCCGCCCGCGGCGCGAATTGCGGCTCGCGCGGATCGGGCAGATCGGGCGGGATGTACAGCAGCGCCTGCTGCTCGTAGTCGAAGTGCGGCGGCACGATCAGTTCGCGCGCGTTCTCCAGCCCCAGCCGCTGCTTGAGATAGGCAAATCCGCCACCCACCGCCAGCGTCGCCGAAGTCAGCACGATGGTCTGGTACTGCTCGAACAGCGAGTGGCGCAGGATTTCCGACACGTCAATCGGCGTGGCCTGAAGGTAGACGTGCTGGCGCCCGGGAAATTGTGTGGCACGGGTCTGTGTGGCACGGGTCTGTGGCCCGTGTCCCCTCGGGTCGGAGACCCGAGCCACACCACCCCGCCGCTCGATCCAGAACACAGTGTTGCGGTCCTTCGACTCCAGAATGAATCCCAGGTGCGCCCGCAGCTCTTCGCAGCGCCGCACCATGTTGTGCAGCTCCTCCGGCTTGTTCGCCATCGCCTGCAGTTCGGTCGCCACGCGCGTGATCGCCCGCTGCAGAGAGATGTAGCCGTCGCCGTTTTCCTCCAGGAACTCGGCCCGCCGCTCGAAAGGAAAGCGCGACTCGGCGCGTCCTCCCGGCCCTTGCGGCAGCTGGGCAAAGAAGAACTGCGCCCGCTCGCGCAACGATTCCAGCGCCTGCTGCAACGACGCCGACAGGATCTTCTCCCGGTCCAGCATGTGCTCCGCGTCGCGCACGACTTCCTCGAAGCGCGCGGTGCTGATGCTGACGCCGAAGTAGCCGCCCGCCACGTCCTCCAGTTCGTGCGCCTCGTCGAAGACCACCGCCGCCGCTTCCGGCAGGATGCCGGCGTCGGGCGCGCCGTCGGCCGCCATCTTGATCGCCAGGTCGGCGAAAAAGAGATGGTGGTTGACGATGATCACGTCGCTTTCCATCGCCTTGCGGTGCATCTCGGTGATGAAGCAGCGCTCCCACTGCTGGCATTTCTGGCCGATGCAGGTGTCGTTGCGCGCGTCCAGCTTGGGCCACAGCAGGCTCGACTCCGGCAGCACCGCCAGCTCCGCCCGGTCTCCGGTCTGCGTCGTCTTGTCCCACTCCACGATGGCGTCGTACTGGTCGATCTCGTCCAGGCCGCTGAGCACCGGCTGGTCGGCGAGGTCGTAGAGCTTCTTGCGGCACAAATAATTGTTCCGCCCCTTCATGTAGCAGACCTTCAGCTCCGGCATGTGCTGCGACAGGAAGGGGATGTCTTTGTAGTAGAGCTGCTCCTGCAGGTTCTTGGTGCCGGTGGAGACGATCACCCTCTTGCCCGAGCGCAGGATGGGCAGCAGGTAGGCCAGCGTTTTGCCGGTGCCGGTGCCCGCTTCGACGATCAGGTGGCGCCTGTCGTTCAGCGCCTGCTGCACCGCTTCGGCCATCTGCAACTGCCCGCGGCGGAATTCGTAGGCAGGATGCGTCTTGGCCAGCACGCCGCCGGGTGCGAAGAACTGGTAGAGCGAGCCGGTGCCTGCGGATTGGGAAGTAGCCGACAATGCGGAGTGCCGAATGCCGAGTGCCGAATGTGGAATCGCGCGCTTCCTTATAATAGCCGCGGTCTGGAGTTTTTACCGCAAAGGACGCAAAGCAGCGCAAAGGTCATTCCGTTTCCTTGCGCACCTCTGCGTCCTCTGCGTTGAAGGTTTTTCTTGACGGACACCAAAAACTTAAAGCCGGCGACGCTCGCGATTGTCGGCCGCCCCAACGTCGGCAAGTCCACGCTCTTCAACCGCATCATCGGCCGCCGCCGCGCCATCGTCGGCGACGAGCCCGGCATCACCCGCGACCGCCTCTACGGCGAGGCCGACTGGAACGGTCGCCGCTTCACCGTCGTGGATACCGGCGGCATCATCCCCGAAGACAAAGACCTGATCCCCGCCGAGATCTTTCGCCAGGCGCGCGTGGCGCTGCAAGAAGCCGACGTCGTAGTGATGGTGGTGGACGGCCGCAGCGAGGTCGCCGGCCCTGACATCGAACTGGCCCGCCTCCTGCTGCGCAGCGGCAAGCCGGTCTTCCTCGCGGTCAACAAGATTGACGCGCCCAAACTGGAAGCGCACATCCACGATTTCCACCGCCTCGGCATCCGCGAGCTCCTGCCCATCTCCGCCGAGCACGGCACCGGCGTCGCCGAACTGCTCGACGAAGTCGTCAAGATCCTGCCCGAAGCTGTGTGGCCTGCAGCTGACGAAGCCGTGTGGCCCGGGTCTCCGACCCGGGAAGACGGGCCGGAGGCCCGTCCCGCACAGACCGAGGTCAAAATCGCCATCATCGGCCGTCCCAACGTCGGCAAAAGCACCCTGCTTAACAAGCTCACCGAATCCGAGCGCGCCATCGTTTCCCCCATTCCCGGCACCACCCGCGACGCGGTGGACGAACTAGTCGAGCGCGACGGCCAGAGCTACCGTTTTATCGACACCGCCGGCATTCGCCGCAAGGGCAAGACCGAACTCATGGCCGAAAAACTTTCGGTCGTCATGGCGCGCAAGCACCTCGAGTCCGCCGACATCGCTTTGCTCATCATCGACGCCACCGAGGGCGTCACCGCGCTCGACGCCAATATCGCCGGCTACGCCCACGAGAGCGGCCGCTCGGTCATCATTGTGGTCAACAAGTGGGACCTGGTGGCGCAGCGCGCCGCTCAGGCTAAGGCGCCGCGCACCGGATCGGGCGGCATGGCCTCCCGCAAGATGCGCCGCGACTCGACCTTCGCCATCGCGCGCAGCTCGGGCAAGGGAATCGATCGCAATCAGTACGAAGAGCGTGTCCGCGGGGAGCTGAAATTCCTGAATTACGCGCCCGTGGTCTTCGTCTCCGCCGTCTCCGGCAGGAATGTCGACAAGATCTTCGACTTGGTCGCTGAGGTCGCGCGCCAGCGCCGCAAGCGCATCCCCACCGGCGAGATGAACCGCTTCCTCGCCCACATCGATTTCGAGCGCGCCTCCGTGCCGGTCTCGCGCCGGGTCAAGATCCTCTACATGACCCAGGCCGCGACCTCGCCGCCGACCTTCATCCTCTTCACCGACCGCAATGTGAAGCTGCACTTTTCCTACGAGCGCTTCCTGGAAAACCAGATCCGCCACGCCTTCGGCTTCCAGGGCACGCCGATCTGGATCAAGGTCCGAGCTCGAAGCTGAAGAGAATCCACCGCCGACGCACCGGGACACCGAGTATGACGTGCATGCGCAGATTCGGTAGGCCGCGGCGCCCTCGCCGGGGCGGTCCCGCAGGTCATCCCGATCCAAGCCGCCGCGGCCGCCCTCGGCCGCGGCAATTTCGTCAGGAGCCGTTCCGCTTACGGCGACGCTCGAGGTGCGTCTTACCCTTGTGCGCTACTGGCTTCGCGGACAAGACGAGGATTACGACCGTGCACTGCGGCTTAATGCTCCGGAGTACGCGCCTGCGCCCGCCCAAAGTGCTGAGCGCTTCGCCATCCTCATAATGTGCGCTCCTCTGTGGATCGCCTTACTAGCTGCGATGTTGCAGCTCGCGTCCAATCTGCTCTTGTTTTGGCGGTAAGACGTGCCGTCTAGTTCCTTCTGAATCGGCACTCGGAATTCGGCAATCGGAAATCCTCCGTGTCTCCGTGCCTCCGTGTTTAAATTGACCTGCGTGGCCGACGCCAAGCCAATTCGTCTGACCGAGGCGGTCAAAGCCGCGGGTTGAGCTTCCAAGCTGAGTCCGGCGGCGCTGGACACGGTGCTTGGGAAATTAGCCCGGCAGCAGGACCCCAAGGTGCTGGTCGGCTTCGATAAAGCCGACGACGCTGGCGTGTATCAAATCGCCCCCGACCTCGCCCTCGTCCACACCGTCGATTTCTTCACTCCCATCGTCGACGACCCCTACACCTTCGGCCAGATCGCCGCCACCAACTCGCTCAGCGACGTCTACGCCATGGGTGGACGCCCGCTCAACGCCCTGGCCATGGTCTGCTTCCCCGAGAAAGCCGATCTCGCCATCCTGGAGCGCATCCTCGCCGGTGGCCTCAGCAAGATGATGGAAGCCGGCTGCACCGTCATCGGCGGCCACTCCATCCGCGACGAGGAAATCAAGTTCGGCTACGCGGTGACCGGCACCGTCCACCCGCAGCGCGTGCTGACCAACGCCGGCGCGCGTCCCGGCGACCGCCTGCTGCTGACTAAGGCCCTCGGCACCGGCGTGATCTCCACCGCGATTAAGAAAGGAAAGGCAGAGCAGCGCTGGATCGATGCCGCCACCGCCTCCATGACCACGCTGAACAAAGTGGCGTCGGAAGTCATTACGTCGCTACCGGCGACTGGCGACCGGCTACCGGCGACTGGCCTCACCGACATCACCGGCTTCGGCCTGCTCGGTCACCTGCGCGAGATGGCCCTGGCCAGCAATGTCAGCCTGCGTCTCGCCGCGGTCGCGGTTCCGGCTCTGGACGGCGCGATGGAGTGCATTCGCGCCGGCTTTCTCCCCGGCGGGCTGAAGAACAACCGCGACTTCATCGAGGGCTGCGTGCAATTCGATTCCGGCGTCAGCGACGATCTCCGCGCCCTGCTCTTCGATCCCCAAACCGCCGGCGGCTTGCTGATCTCCGTCGCCGCCGACTCCACCCAGTCGCTTCTCGCCGCCCTGCGCTCCCGCGGAATCCACGCCGCTGAGATCGGCGAAGTCCTCCCCCGCACCTCGCCCCTCATCCACATTACTTCGTGACCTTCGTGGAACCTTCGTGTCTTTCGTTTGAACGACGAGAGCCGGTTCACACGAAGGACACGAAGGTTCCACGAAGGTCACGAAGTAAGAACGAAGAACGAGGAACGAACAACGAGCGCCGACTCTATCTCGCCATCCGTAGCGGTGGACGGCGGTATTCGCGCACTTCCATGATGATCATCCCGATCAGCGCGGCGATCATGCCAATCACCGCCGCGGGAAACGCCACGTTACGATACGCGGCGGCCATGCTGGCGTGCGCCAGGCCGGCGGAGTTGGCCAGCGCCACCCCAACAATTCCCAGGAACAGCCCCAGCGCGAAGCTCAGCAGCGTGGCCAGCACGGTGATGATCAGCACCCGCGCCCCGATGGCAACGGCCACCCAGGTGCGCGGTGGTTTGTGGTGGGCATTCATGGTTTCCGCTAACTTGGATTCGCTCCGCGACAGCTTAGCTGCCTGAAGTTGCCGCCGGTTGCTCTTGGCTGGGACGGCGGAATCGCCGCAGCGCCAGCGCGAAGAAAACTACGAACATCACTGCCGCCAGCGGCAGCCCGATCTGCCGCATCAGCGCCGAGGGATCGAAGACCACGATATCCTGCCCCGGCGCCGCCCGCCGCGTCATCACCGACCCGGCCGCCTGGAACGCCGTCAGCAGGAAAAACGAAGCCAGCCCGGTCGCGAACACCGACGCTGCCAGGCTCTTAACAACAGCTTTCACCGGAACTCCCGCTCCTATTGTAAATCCGCCCGAGGTTTCGGAGGGTTCGGACGTTTCAGAGGTTTCATTGCTAGATCCCGCTAGCTCTTAAACGCCTGAAACCTGCGAAACCTTCGAAACCTCCGAAACATTCTTATAGAATGAACCCGTGGAGCAGACCGCCCAGGCCGCTACTCTCAATCCCGCCGAGGTCATCCGGCGCACCCCGGTGCAGCAGGCGCCCAACGGCGTTTGCTTCGCCTCCATGGGCGAGATCACCGTCGCCGCCTCCGACCTGGAGCAGATGGTCGCCGCCGTGCCCCGCGCCATCGCCGCCGCATTACAGCGAAAGGCTTACTACTTCGTGCCCCTCGCCGTCTCCCATGGCGACGACACCCTCATCGCCGAGCGCTACGACGTCGCCCTCAGCGACAACGCCGTCTGCCACCGCAACCTCAACGTCGGCGACTCCCAGTGCGTCTTCATCTCCACCCGCCTGATGGACGACAAGTTCTCCGTCGCCTTCGAATTCTTCATCAACGTCGCCCACGCCTTCGTCGACAAGGCCGGCGTCAGCGCCGAGTTCGCCGACTTGGCCTGGAAGCAGGTGCAGGACCGGGTGCGCGGCGAGACCAGCCTCGACGCCTGGGAGATCCGCAAGCTGGCCACCGGCTCCGGCCCCGACGCCGAGAAGGCGCGCAACGAGTACCTCGCCGCCGCCTTCGCCGACGCGGTCGCCATCTACATGCTGGCCACTTACCTGGACGTGGATTACTACGACCTGCGCGAGCGCGAGTACCCGCTGCTCGCTCCCGCTGCCATGGCCGACCGCCTGCGCACCATCGCTACCCTCTTCCCGCCCAACGCGGGTTTCGAGTTCAACGTCTACTACCGCCGCCGCACGTAACCGATTTGGACCGCGCGCGACCTCGCAACGTTATCCCCACCCGCCATTGAATAAGGTAGGCCCCGGCGCCTCGCCGGGGCGGTCGCTCGCAGCGCCCGAAATCACGTGGCGGCAGGCGCCTTCGCCTGCCGCAAGCTTC
>DASUBK010000507.1:0-8222 GCA_035763305.1 Terriglobales bacterium
CCGGCGGAGTCGACGCTGAGATCCTTTAGCCGGCGTGCTTCCACTTCCACCACGCGGCCCGCCGGTGTGGCCACCTCCAGCCTGATCAGCGCGTCGCGATGCTGACGCGCGATCAGGGCCAGCACCGGCGCCCATTCACCCCGTGTAATCTCGCGATCTTTCTGCTCCAGCGCCCAATCTGCATCCTGGATCATAACCACCGCCTGCTCCCAACATATACCCGCTTCCCGGCGCCGGCGCGGGGGAATCACACCGTCGCTATGGTCCAGTCCGTTTTGGTTCCGCAGCCTCGACGCACGGAAGCCTTAACCATGGAGGACAAAAGGGGATCACAGAGGAAGAATTGAATATCGAAAAATGAATATTGAATATTGGTCGTGTGCTGCGGCAGCCTGAAATCACAGCCAATATTCAATTTTCAATATTCAATTCTTCCTCCTCTCTCTGTGATCCTCTGTGTCCTCTGTGGTTAGCTCTTTTCTCGGCCATCCCGTTACTTCGGTAAGCCGCAAAGCTATTGCCCTGCCTGTCGGGATGGGTTACAAACCAGTACACTTTTGGGGGCTCTCCTGATTTCGCCGTCCAATCCCTGGCTCCAGGTGCGGGACCTGTCGGTCACCTACCCCGGCGCCGCCATTCCAGCCGTCGATCGCGTCATTTTCTCCGTCGATGCGGGCGAGGCCGTGGGCATCCTGGGCGAGTCCGGCTGCGGAAAGTCCACTCTCGCGGCCAGCCTGTTGCGCTTGCTCCCGTCCGACGCGACCGTCTCCGGCTCGATTCTTTGGCAGGGGCGCGACCTGATGCAGCTTGGGACCGGCGATCTGCGCAGGCTGCGCGGCGCCGAAATCTCGTTCATCAACCAGGAACCCGCCCTGGCGCTCAATCCGGTGCTGCGGGTGGGAATGCAGATCGCCGAGGTCCTGCGCGCGCATCTGTCCGTTCCCGATCGCAAAGCGCGGGCCTGCGAAATCCTCGCCGAGGTTGGCTTCGACGATCCCGCTTCGGTGTACGCCGCGTATCCGCACCAGCTCAGCGGCGGGCAGCGCCAGCGCATCGGCATCGCCCAGGCGCTGGCCTGTCGCCCGCGGCTGGTGATCGCCGACGAGCCCACCTCCAAGCTCGACGCCGCGCTGCAATCCGAACTGCTGCAACTCTTCGCCAGCCTGCGCCGGAAGCATGGCATGGCGTTTCTGCTGATTACCCACGATCCCGGCGTGCTCGCCGCCTTTGCCGGCCGCGTGCTGGTGATGTACGCCGGTCGAATCGTCGAGCAGGCCGGCGTTGACCGACTGTTCGCGCAACCGTCGCACCCGTACACGGCGGCGCTAACCCACATCGCGCTGGAAACTTTCGCGGCAGTACAGGGACAGCTGGAGGCCGGTCGACCTCGACCGGCAACGCTGCGCCGCTTTACCCAGATCACTGCAGGACCCGTCGCCGCGCGCGGCTGCCGCTACGAACCGCGCTGCCCCGATCGCATGCAGGTCTGCCGCGACGCCGAGCCCCAGATCACGGTTCTCGACGCCACGTCCTCGGTGAGCTGTTTCAAGCATGTGGCACAGCCGCCCTCGGCTGTGGACAAGGGGATTCGGTGACCGGCCCCGCTCCTCTTCTCTCCGCTCGCAATCTCTCCCGCCGTTACGCGCGCCGCCGCGGCCTGCTGGCCCGGCGCGAGTGGATTGCCGCCGTTTCCGACGCCGGCTTCGATGTGGCGGAAGGCGCGACCGTCGGCATTGTCGGCGGCTCCGGTTCCGGCAAGTCCACGCTGGTCCGCTGTGCCGCACTGCTGGAAAGGCCCGACGCCGGCGAAGTGCTGTGGTGCGGGCGTGCGGTCGCCGATGCCGCGATGCGCGCCGCTTTTCGGCGCGGCGCGCAATTGGTTTTTCAGGATTCCGCCACCGCCTTCAATCCGCGCTTTACCGCGCTGGACATCATCACCGAGCCGCTTCTGGTCCAGAATATCGGCACGCCGGCAGAACGCGGTGAGCGCGCTCGCGAACTGATGCGCGACGTCGGCCTCTCGCCCGGCTGGGCCGGCCGCCGTCCGGCGCAGTTCAGCGGCGGGCAGCGCCAGCGCCTCGCCATCGCCCGCGCCCTCGCGCTGGAGCCGCGGCTCATCTTCCTCGACGAGGCGCTCTCCGGCCTCGATCTCTCCACCCAGGCGCAGATCGCCAATCTGCTGCTCGATCTCCAGCAGCAGCGGCGCCTCGCCTACGTGCTCGTTTCCCACGACATCGCGCTCGTGGCCCGTCTCGCCGACCATTTGCTGGTCATGCACGAAGGACGCATCGTCGAACAAGGCGCAGCCGCCGCCGTTCTCGATAATCCGCAGCATGACGCGACGAGGCGCCTGGTCTCCACCTCCACCGTGGTTGCCTCGTGCGTGCGCCGCATGGCCGCAGGTGCCCGATGAAATACGTCCTGCGCCGCTTCACCCGTGTCGTCCTTCTGCTTATCGGTGTATCGGTGCTGTGCTTTGCGTTCACGGCGCTGGCGCCGGGCAATTATCTCGACGAGATGCGCCTCAACCCGCAAATCTCGCCCGACACCATCGCCAGCCTGCGCGCGCAGTACGCCATGGATCGCCCGCTGCCGGTGCGTTACGCCCGCTGGGTGGAATCCGTCACCCGCGGCGAGTGGGGCTACTCCTTCGCTTACAACATGCCGGTCGCGCCGCTGATCTGGGTGCGCGCGCGCAACACGCTCCTGCTGGCGCTTGTGGCCATGTTTGGCGCGTGGCTGATCGCGGTGCCGCTCGGCGTCTGCGCCGGTGTCCGCCCCGGAGGCTGGGCCGATCACCTCACCCACGCACTGACCGCCATCTTCCTCTCGCTGCCCGAGATCGTGATCGCCGTTGTCGTGCTCGCCGCCGTGGTGCGCGTCTCCTGGCTGCCGGCCGGGGGCATGACTTCGCTCGGCTTCGACGAACTCTCTCGCGCCGCGCAACTCCGCGACTTGCTCCGCCACGTGCTCGTGCCGGCCACGATTCTCATTGTCGCCGGACTGCCGGTGATCCTGCGCCACGTGCGCGCCGCCGTCGCCGAGATCGTGCACGCGCCCTACATCGCCGCCGCCCGCGCCCACGGCATTCCGCCGCTTCGCCTGGTATTTCGCCACGTCCTGCCCGCGGCCGCCAATCCCGCGATTTCGCTCTTCGGCTTCTCCCTCGCCGGACTGCTGAGCGGCTCACTCCTGGTGGAAGTCATCACGGGATGGCCGGGCCTCGGCCCGCTGATTCTCGAAGCCACCCTCGCCCGCGACATCTACGTCGTCATCTGCGGCGTGATGCTCTCCACCCTGGCGCTGCTGGCGGGAAGCCTGGCCGCGGACGTGCTGCTGCTGCTCGCCGATCCCCGCATCAGCGTGGAGGCGCCGCATGTCTAGACGCCTGTGGCTCCTCGCCCTATTGCTGGTCGCCATTCACCTGGCGGCGGTGTTGGCGGGATTTGTATCGCCTTACGATCCAACTGCCCAGGACCGCGAGCACCCCTACGCTCCTCCCGTCCACCTGCACTGGCGCGACGCCGGCGGTCTGCACCTGCGGCCCTTCGTCTTCGCCCAGACCTCGACCGATCTCTACAGCTACGCCGACGATCGCTCCGCAATCTATCCGCTGCGATTCTTGGTGCATGGAAGTCCATACAGCGTTCTCGGCGTGATTCACTCCAACCTTCACTTTGCCGGCGTGGATGATCCCGCGACCCTGCACCTGCTCGGCACCGACGGATTCGGACGCGACGTGCTCGCCCGTCTTCTCTATGGCGGGCAAATCTCGCTGCTCGCCGGCCTGCTGGCCACCGCCATCTCCCTGCTCGCCGGGGCGCTGGTCGGCGGCCTCTCCGGCTTTTACGGCGGCTGGGCCGACGAGTCCCTGATGGGCTGCTCCGAACTCTTTCTCGCCCTTCCCTGGCTTTACCTGCTCTTCGCCGTGCGCGCTTTCCTGCCGCTTCACCTCGGGCCGGGGCAGGCGTTCCTGCTGCTGATCGCCATCATCGGCATGATCGGCTGGGCTCGTCCCGCTCGCCTCGTCCGCGGACTGGTGCTCAGCGGCAAGACCCGCAACTACGTCCTGGCGGCGCGCGGCTTCGGCGCTTCCGATACCTATCTGCTGCGCCGCCACATCCTGCCGGAAACCGCCGGCCTGCTGCTGACCCAGTCGGCCCTGCTGATTCCGCAGTACATCGCTGCCGAGGCCAGCCTGTCGTTCTTCGGCCTGGGCGTTTCCGAGCCGACACCCAGCTGGGGCAACATGCTGAGCGTCCTGCAGCAATACAACGTGCTGGTTTCCTACTGGTGGCTGCTGGCGCCGGCAGTTGCTCTTTTAGTCACTTCGGTAACCTACGGCCTGATAGCGAGTGCACTGCAACAGAGGCTAGAATCAGCTACCGCTTAAACCTTCATGGGGCCTGGGATGGGTGTGCGAAAACAACTGCTGTGGCTGCTGCTGTGTGCCACCTGCTGGGCGGCAGCGCCCGCCCCGCAACCGCTGCAGGCAGGGGAGGAAACCGCCATCGCCGCGGGCCCGACCGGCACCTACGGCGGGCGTCTCGTCGTCGGCCAGCGCTCCGAGCCCAAGTCGCTCAACCCCATCACCGCCGCCGACCTGGTCTCGCGCGAGGTCTACGCGCGCATGAACGCGGACCTCATTCACATCAACCGCAGCACCCAGCAGACCGAGCCTGCGCTGGCCAAGTCGTGGAAGGTTTCGCCCGACGGCCGCGTCTACACCCTGAAGCTGCGCCGCGGCGTCCGCTTCTCCGACGGCCATCCCTTCGACGCCGACGATGTGGTCTTCTCCTTCCAGCTCTATCTAGACGAGAAGCTGAACTCGCCGCAGCGCGACCTGCTGGTCATCAACGGCAAGCCGCTGGCGGTAGCCAAGCTTGACCAGTACACCGTGCGCTTCACCCTCGCCAGTCCCTACGCCGCCGCGGAGCGCATCTTCGATGGTCTCGCCATCCTGCCGCGCCACCTGCTCGAGTCCGCCTACAAGGAAGGGAAGCTGGCCCAGTCGTGGACGCTGAACACGCCCCCCGCGCAGATCGCCGGCCTCGGCCCCTTTCGCCTGAAGGAATATGTTCCCGGCCAGCGCATCGTGCTGGAACGCAATCCGTACTACTGGAAGACCGACACCGCGCATCATCGCCTGCCGTATCTCGACGAACTGGTCTTCACCTCGGTCGGCACCGAGGATGCGCAGATTCTCCGCTTCCAGGCGGGCGACATCGACATGCTCAACCGCGTCTCGGCGGAGAACTTCCTCCTGTTGGAGAAGCAGCGCCGCGACGCTCAGCTGGTGGACCTCGGTCCGGCGCTGGAATACAACTTCCTCGTCTTCAACTTGAACGATCTCAGCGGCCGCAAGCTCGACGCCATCGCGCGCAAGCAGGCGTGGTTCTCCGATGTGCGCTTCCGCCAGGCCATCTCCGCCGCCGTGGATCGCGACGGCCTGGTGCGCCTCGTCTTCGGCAACCACGGCGCGCCGCTGTGGGGGAACGTCAGCCCCGGCAACAAGCTGTGGGTGGACCAATCGCTCGCCCACCCGCGCCAGTCCCGCGACAGGGCGATGCAACTGCTGAAAGAGGCGGGCTTCACCTGGACCGTCGAAGGCGAACTGCGTGATCGCAACCGCAACCCGGTCGAGTTCTCGATTCTGACCAGTTCGTCCAGCGCGCCGCGGACCAGGATGGCCACCCTGCTCCAGGAGGACCTGGGACGCATCGGTATCAAGGTCAACGTGGTCTCCCTCGACTTTCGCGCCATGCTCGACCGCGTGTTCAACAGCTTCGATTACGAGGCGGCGATCATGGGCCTGGGCGGCGGCGATGCCGATCCGAACCCCGAAATGAATGTCTGGCTCTCCTCCGGCAGCACGCATCTGTGGCATCTGGGCGAAAAGCAGCCCGCCACCGGCTGGGAAGCGCAGCTCGACCGCCTGATGCAGCAGCAGATGGTCACGCTCAACTACGGACGGCGCAAGAAGCTCTACGATCAGGCGCAGCAGATCATCGCCGAGGACGTGCCCTTCGTCTTCCTCGGGACCCCGAATGTGCTCACGGCGGCCAAGGCGCAGGTGGGCAATTTCCATCCCGCGCTGCTCGATCCCTATACCCTGTGGAACGCCGACCAACTTTATCTTCGGGGAGGCGGCGCGGCGGGGAAATGATCGAGGCGGTCCAACTCGCGTCCACGCCCGATGCCTCCTGGCCCGACGAGAAGCTCGTCGAGCACTGCCTCAAAGGCAATGCCGGCGCCTGGCACGCGCTGCTGGAAAAATACAAGAACCTCATCTACTCCATTCCCATCAAGCTCGACCTGCGAGACGAAGCTGCCGACATTTTCCAGTCCGTGTGCCTCGACCTGCTGAACGAGTTGCAAAACGTGCGCGAGCCGCGCGCCCTGCCCAAGTGGATCATGCAGGCGACCTATCACCGTTGCCTGCGGCACAGGTCGGAGTCGCGCCGCGCCGGTGACGCTGACGAAGCTGAGGAGCAGATGGCCGCGGCGCCGTCCGCCGAAGCGTTGCCCGAGGACTTGGTGCTGCAGTTGGAGCGCGAGCAGAAAGTGCGCGATGCCATCGCCACGCTGAATCCGCGCTGCCGCGAAATGGTGCGGCTGCTCTTTTTTGAAGACGCACCTCGCCCGTACGCCGAAGTCGCCGCGCAGCTGGGGCTGGCCACCGGCTCCATCGGCTTCATTCGCGGCCGCTGCCTGAGCGCGTTGAAGAAATCTCTGCAGAAGGCGGGTCTCTGATGGCGGCGCCGGGCTCCCTCTCCGACCTCCGGGTGCGCGAACTGGCCGCGCTGCCCGACGATGCCGCGCGCGAGCGCTACCTGGCGCTGCATCGTGGGCTCGCCACCGCCGAACTGGTGACCGAGCTCACGACTCGGGTCCATAAGGAAGTTCGCGTCGATGCCGACGGCGCGCTGCGCCTGGCCGACACCGCCATCTCCGTCGCCCGCGCTCTCGCCAGCCACGATCCCCTGGCCGAGGCCTTCCGCTCCAAGGCCAACGCTCTTTATGTCCTGGGGCGACATACCGAGGCCGTCGAGCACCATCAGCGCGCCGCCAGCCTTTTCGAGTCGAGCGGCAATCGCGAGCAGCTGGCGCGCACCCTCAGCAGCTCCATGCAGCCCTGGCTGCTGCAGGGCCAGTACGACCAGGCGCTGGCGGCGGCCGAACGCGCCCGCGGCATCTTCATCCAGCTTGGCAACCGCCTGCGCGTCGCCCGCGTGGACATTAATCTCGGCAACGTCTTCTACCGCCAGGACCGCTTCGACGAGGCCCTCGAGTGCTACGAGCGCGCCTACGAGGAGCTCCTGCATCACCACGACGCCGAGGGCATGGCCGCGGTGCTGTCGAACCTCGCCGTCTGCTACATCACCCTCAATCGTTTCGCCAAGGCGCTGGAAGTCTACGAGAACGCCCGCCGTCACTGCCAAAAAGAAGGCATGCCGCTGCTGGTGGCGCAGGCCGACTACAACATCGCCTATCTCTATTTCTTGCGCGGCGAATACGGCCGCGCCATCGAGATGCTGCGCGCCGCGCGCGCCGGCGCCAAGCGGCTCAGCGACGGCTACCACGTCGCGCTCTGCAACCTCGATCTTTCCGAGCTGTACATCGAGCTCAATCTCGGCGCCGAGGCGGGGGAACTGGCGCGCGACGCCCACTCCGCCTTCGAGCAGCTCGGCATGGGCTACGAGTCCGCCAAGGCGCTGGCCTTTGCCGCCATCGCCGCCAGCCAGCAGGGCCAGTCGTTCGAAGGCCTCAAGCTCTTCGCCGAGGCCAAGGAACGCTTCGTCCGCGAGAAGAACCTGGTCTGGCCCTCGCTCATCGATCTCTACCAGGCGCTGGTGCTGTACAACGAAGGCCGCCTCTTCGAAGCCAAGCGGCTCTGCAACGCGGCCGAAGAGTTCTTCCGCGGCTCTACGCTGCCGCGCAAGGCGATCCTGGCCGAGCTTCTTTCCGGCCGCGTCGCCTTCCGCATGGGTGACGTCGAAGGCGCCATGCAGCGCTGCCGCGCGACCCTCGATCGCCTGCAATCGCTGGATGCGCCCGTGCTGCGCTACCAGGCCGAACTGATGGCCGGGCAGCTGGAACTGGCGCGCGGCCGACAATCCGAAGCCTTTCAACGCTTCAAAGAGGCGCGCACCGATCTCGAAACCCTGCGCGGCAACCTCCGCGGCGAAGAACTGAAGATTGCCTTCTTCCGCAACAAGCTC
>DASUBK010000508.1:0-2856 GCA_035763305.1 Terriglobales bacterium
GACACCACCAGTATCGTGGGTGACTACAACAGATCCCTCGCTTCGCTCGGGATGACTTGTATCAGGCCGACAACTTCGACGGAGTGTTCTCTTCCCTGCCGGTGACGGCCGCGGGCCGCCGCGCCGGCAGGAAAATCGCGAAGCAGGTTCCACTGCGCCCCGGTTTCACGCTGGAGCGCACGCGAATCGAGCCGCCGTGCTTGCGCACAATGCCATTGGTGACCCACAGACCCAGCCCGGTTCCCTTCTCGCCCTTGGTGGTGAAGAAGGGCTCAAACAGCTGCATCAGGTGCTGGCGCTGGATGCCGGGGCCGGAATCGGCCAGCAACAAGCGCGCGCCGCGCTCTTGTTTGCCGCCAATCCAGGCCGAGCTCTCAATGAGGCGAATCTTGATCCGCCCGCCGTCTCCGACCGCCTCGATGGCGTTGATCAGCAGGTTGGAGACGATCTGCCGCATCTCGCCGGGATAGCCCCACACCGTGCAATCGCTGTCGAGGCGCGTCTGCACTGCAATGCGGCTGTTCTGGATCTTGTGGCTGTAAAGAGCCAGCACGCTCTCCACCACCTCGCGCAGGTCCACCGCCACCGGCAGCGGGGATTCCCGGTAAAAACCGAGCATCTGCTTGATGATGTGCGTCATGCGGCTGACTTCCTGGCGTGCCAGCCCAAGGTACTCGACGGACTGCTGGTCCAGGCCGGGGCGGTTCTCCAGCAGGTAGAGCAGGTTGGTGACCGACGCCATCGGGTTGTTGATCTCGTGCGCGATGCTGGCCGCCAGGCGCCCCGTCGCCGCCAGCTTCTCGCTCATGCGCAGCGCATCCTGCGCCCGCGCCAGCGCCGCCTCGCTGCGCTTCTGCTCGGTGATCTCGGTGATCACCTTGACGCTGCCCTCGACGGCGCCGCTCTCGTCCAGCACCGGATCCACCGTGGTCAGAAACCAGCGGCCGTTGACCAGGAATTCCGCCGACTGTCGCCGCGACGCCCGCACCGGCGGAATGGCGGAAACATCGAAGTGGCCCAGCACCTCGACCAGCGACTGCTGGATGCGCGCGCCCCGCAACTCGCTTGGCCTCTTGCCCAGCAGCACGCCCATCGCCCGGTTCGCCTGCAGGATGCATCCCTCGCCATCCAGCAGCGCGACCGCGTCCTGGATGGAGTCGAAGGTCTTCTGCCACTGCAGCGACGCGCGCCGCGCCCGCTCCTCCGCCTCTTTCATGCGCAACAGCGAGGCTGCCACGGAAACCAGTTCGTCGCAATCCAGCGGTTGGAAGAGGTAGGCGGTGGCGCTGCCGCCGAGAGCGGCGACCGGCGCTGCCTGGTGTGTATGCCGCGGCGAAACCTGGATGACCGGCAGGCGAGCGGTTGCAGGATCGCGGCGCAGTTCGCCGAGGAATTGCGAGCCGCGATCCACCGCATCGACGTTGAAAACGATCAGGTCGGGAAGTGCAGCAGCGAGCTGTGCCAGGGTGGTTGACCCCGGCTCCGATTCGCTGGCCTGGTATCCGGCGGCAGCCAGCGCCTGGGCAGTCGCCCGCCGCTGGCCGGCATCTTTGTCTACCACCAGCACCTTGAACGGTCGTTCGGACATGAGTGAGTGAGTGGCCTCCGGCAGAGAACCCGATGCACGGGCTGGCCAGACCGTCGAAAGGCTACTCCTGCATTGTAGCGCCTACGCAGGGGCTGTGGGGAAAGGACTCAGTCGCGTCCGGCGGCCGTGGGTTCGACGGCCGAGTAGTCGGCATGCGCGATTTCCTTGGCGTTCTCGGTATGGAAGATTCCCCGCACCCAGTGCTGGAAGCGGTCGAGATAAATGAAGTACACGGGCGTGATGTAAAGGGTGAGAAGCTGCGAGAACAGCAGGCCGCCGACCACCGCCAGTCCGAGCGGGCGACGCGACTCGGCGCCGGCGCCGAAGCCCAGCGCGATGGGCAGCGTGCCCATCAGAGCCGCCATGGTGGTCATCATGATGGGGCGGAAGCGCACCAGGCAGCCGTAGTAGATGGCCTCTTCCGCCTGCTTGCCCGAGGTGCGCTGCGCGTCGAGGGCGAAGTCGATCATCATGATGGCGTTCTTCTTCACGATGCCGACCAGCATGATGATGCCGACGAAGGCGTACAGGTTCAGGTCGAGGTGGAACAACTTCAGCGTCAGCAGCGCGCCAAAACCCGCCGCCGGCAAGCCGGAGAGAATCGTCAGCGGGTGAATGAAGCTCTCGTACAGAATGCCGAGCACGATGTAGATGACCAGGATGGCCATGATCAGCAGCAGGCCGAGGCCGCGGAAGGAGGACTCAAACGCCTGCGCCGTGCCCTGGAAGCTGGTGCTGATGCTGTCCGGCAATACCTGCCGCCCCGCCGCGTAGACTTCGTTGACCGCGTCGCCCAGCGCCACACCCTGCTTGAGGTTGAACGACAGCGTGACCGCCGGCAACTGCCCCAGGTGGTTGACGGTCAGCGGCCCGAGATCGCGGGTGATGGTGGCCACCGTGTTCAGCGGCACCAGGTTGCCGGTGTCGGAGCGGACGTACAGCATGGACAGCGCCGCCGGGTCCATCTGGAACTCCGGCTTAAGCTCCATCACCACCTTGTAGGCGTTGTTGGGCGCGTAGATGGTCGAGATCTGCCGCTGTCCGTAGGCGGTGTAGAGGGCGTCTTCAATCGCCGTGGCGCTGACGTGCTGCGCCGCCGCCTTGTCGCGGTCAATCTGCACGTTGACCTGCGGGTTTTTGATCTGCAGATCGCTGGTCACGTCCTGCAGGCCGGGCAGGGTGCGCAGCTTCTGCTCCATGAGCTGCGAGTACTTGTACAGCTCCGGCAGGTCAGGGCTCTGCAGCGTGTACTGGTACTGGCTCTTGGT
>DASUBK010000509.1:0-3979 GCA_035763305.1 Terriglobales bacterium
AGCCGTACTGCCGCTGCTGCTTCACCAGGTACTTGAACTGCTTCTCGATGCGGCGGAAATTCTTGGGCAGCCCGGGTCTCTCCTCGACGGAATCCACGGCCAGGTTGATGGCAGCCACGCCGCGGTCGCCGACCCTGTCGATGAAGTCTTCGTTCATCAGGATCCCGTTGGTCGGCAGATAGACGAAGAAGCCGTTCTTGGTCCCGTAGTCCACCACCTTGAGGATGAAGTCGCGCCGCAGCAGGGGTTCGCCGCCCATGATGGCGATCACCCGGCAGCCCACCGACTTCAGCCAGTCGATGGAGCTGATGGCGCACTCCTCGGTCATGCCTTTCACCTTGTTGTTGAAGGCCCAGCAGTAGTGGCAGTCCACGTTGCATTTCCATTCCGTGAACAGGTAGGAAAGCAGGGGACGGAACTCGTCGGACATGACGCGGGATTGAACGTAAGGGACGAACCAGCGGCGGAAAGCGCGAATGAAATTGTTCGCGTGGTAACTTCCAGTCTGCAACTCCGGCATTGAGCCTCCTTCCAACGGGACAGGAAATCGCGGCGAAATGCCCTTTGGACAGTTTAGGATAGCCATCTCGGAGCGGGCGGGAAAAGAAAAATAATGTCTCCCCCCTACGATGTGCAGCGTGTTGTCACCGTGGGCACGCGAACGGTATTTTCGAAGTATCGAATGGTACGTCTAAATTGGCTTATGGGGCGGTTCTGGGATCATGAAAATCATCGTCTCGGCAGTCATGGTGGATGACCAGGCAAAAGCCCTGGCGTTTTATACCGGAAAGCTGGGCTTTCAGAAGAAGAACGACATTCCCTTGGGCGAGTATCGCTGGCTGACGGTGGTGTCGCCGGAGGCGGCCGACGGTACCGAGTTGCTGCTGGAGCCGATGGGCTTTGCTCCGGCGCGCGTTTATCAAAAAGCCCTGTTCGATGCCGGCATTCCCGCTACCATGTTCGGCGTGGCCGACGCGCAGCGGGAGTACGAGCGCCTGAAGTCGCTGGGCGTCACCTTCCGCCAGCCTCCCACGCCGGCCGGGCCGGTGACCATCGCCGTGTTCGAGGACACCTGCGGTAACCTGATTCAGATCGTGCAACAGTAGCTCCGGCGCGCGAAGATATCTTCGAGGATTTCGAATGGATAAACCTGATTTGCGGCACTTCATGGAAGAAGACGAGCGCGAAGGGTGGAACCGGCGCTACCAGCAGGGCGAGCACATCTCCTTCGAGCCCGATCCCTTCCTGCTCAGCGCCTACGACCACTTCATCCACCCACTGTACCCGCGCGGCGGCACCGCCCTCGATATCGCCGGCGGACTGGGGCGTCACGCCATCTGGCTGGCGGAACTGCGCTGGCGCGTCACCGTGGTCGACATCTCCGAGATCGCCTTTCAGAAGGCGCAGAAGAAAGCCGAAGAGCGCGGCGTGAAGATCGAGTTCCTGGTCCGCGACCTCAAATCGTATTCGCCCGAGCGTGACCGCTACGACATGGTGCTGGTCTTCTACTACCTGCAGCGCGAGCTCTTCCACGAGCTCATCGAGGCGCTCAGGCCCGGCGGCCTGCTCATCTACAAGACCTACACCCACGAGCACGCCGACCAGGGCAAGCCGCCCAAGAATCCCGCCTACCTGCTGCGCGATCAGGAGCTGCTCTACTCCTTTCCCTCGCTCAAGACGCTGTATTACCGCGAGCTGGGCGAGAAGGGCAGCGCCGAGATGGTGGCCATCAAACCCAGGTAGTTGGCACTCGTAGTAGCAGGAGGACGGCGCGTTGTGATATCATGATATCACTCGCGGAGGGGCGTGCATGGCGCAACTCGTAGTCCGAAACCTGGAGAACGCGGTCAAGGCCAAGCTGCAGCGCCGCGCCAAGCTGCATGGTCGCAGCATGGAGGAGGAAGTGCGCGAAATCCTGCGCACGGCAGTGGCGGGGGAGAAGCCTTCCGGCGGCCTCGGTACCGACATTGCCAAGCTCTTCCGCAAGGTAGGTCTGAAAACGGAGATCCAGGAATTGCGCGGCCATACGGTGGAGCCGCCTACCTTCGAGCCGTGATCATTCTCGACACCAACGTCCTTTCCGGGCTGATGTTGGAGCAGCCGCCACCGCAGTTGATTGGTTGGACAGACCGCCAGCCCCGCACCTCGATCTGGACGACCGCTGTGAATGTATTCGAGGTACGGTATGGACTCGCTATCATGCCGGAAGGCAGGCGTCGCGAGCTTCTACAGCGCCAGTTTGACGACCTTCTGGAAGCCATCGACCACCGCATCGCTCTCTTCGATGAGGTCGCGGCCGAACACACAGCTGCCTTGATGGCGCTGCGCCGGCAGGCGGGGCGTAGCGGGGAGCTGCGCGACGCCATGATTGCGGGCATCGTGCTGGCGCACCACGCTACCCTTGCGACTCGCAACGTCGCCCCTTTCGCCGATCTCGATGCTTCCGTTATCAATCCGTGGGACGTGTAGCTCGCTTCCGTGATATACGAGCGACGAGTAACCAGCTTTGGCCACTCCGACTCTCTCCTCCACCAGCGATCGCCGCGAGCAGGGCAAGGCGCGCCGCCAGGCGCTGCATCGCACCGACCAGTGCCAGCTCCAGCTCCCCAAGGACCGCCCCGATCCGGTGGAACTCCTGCTTGGCGCCGGCAAGGGACGGGTAGAAGAGCTGCTGCCCATCAAGTGGACGCGGATGAACGTCTCGCCCTTCGGCTTCTTCCGCGGCGCGGTGCCGCTGATGGCGCTCGATCTGGCCGCGCAGCCCACCACCGGAATCACCACCCAGATTTGCGGCGACGCCCACGTGCGCAACCTCGGCGCCTTCGCCTCGCCCACCGGCGCCCTGGTCTTCGACGTCAACGACTTCGATGAGACCATCCGCGGCCCGTGGGAGTGGGACGTCAAGCGTCTGGCCACCAGCCTGGTGCTCGCCGGGCGCGAGGCCGGCAACGCCGACCCGGTGTGCAAGGACGCGGTCCTGGCGTTTGTCGGCGAGTACCGTCACTCCCTCGGTGTCTGTGCCGAGATGACCGCGCTGGAGCTGGCGCGCTATACCGTGCATCGCCACCTCGAGACCGGCCCGGTGACGGCCGTCCTGCGCAAGGCCGACCGCGCCACGCCGCAGAACACCTTGCAGAAGCTCACCGTCGAGCATGGCGGCGGGCACAAATTCAAGGAGCAGAAGCCGCTGCAGTTTGCCGTGGACGAGAAGACGCGGCGCGAGGTGCTGGCCGCTCTGGAAGCCTACAAGGCCACGATGTCGCACGAGCGGCGACACTTCCTCGAGTTGTACCGGCCGGTGGATGTCGCCTTCAAAGTGGTCGGCACCGGCAGCGTGGGCACGCGCTGCTACGTGATCCTGTGCTTCGGCAACGGCGCCGACGACCCGCTCTTCCTGCAAATGAAGGAGGAGCCGCCCTCCGCCTACGCGCGCTACCTGAAAGATGCGCCGGCGTGCTCCAGCCAGGGGCAGCGCGTGGTCGAGGGTCAGCGCCTGATGCAGGCGCAGTCCGACATCTTCCTGGGCTGGACGCGCATGGACAATCGCGATTACCTGGTGCGCCAGCTGGCCGACTACAAAGCCGCAGTCTCGCCCAATGACCTGAAGAGCACCGGCCTGATCGAGTACGCGCGCATCTGCGGCGAGGTGCTGGGCAAGGGCCACGCCCGCGCCGGCGATCCCTGCGTGCTGGCCGGTTACTGCGGCCACGGCGATAAGCTGGATATCGCCATCGCTAAGTTCGCCTTCAGCTACGCCACCCAAACCGAGGCCGACCACAAACTCTTCGCCGCCGCGGTGAAGAAGGGAAGACTGCAGACGGTCGAGGGAGTGCTGTAGACGGAGGAATGGCTTTCCGGAATTTCGGGAAGCGCGCCGTCAGCCGCCATGTGAGGCTTGCGACTGGCGAACAAAAGCGTTTGCTTGTGTAAACTTCTGTTCGGCAACATGCTGCTATTTCTTAATGTGGGGGAGCCATTC